>CAIRMK010000478.1 GCA_903879645.1 uncultured Bacteroidota bacterium | reverse complement strand
TCATCATAAGCTGATAGGACAGAAGCAATGCGTTTTTGAATATGAATATTTGGAATTTTGAATACAATTCTTTTGATACCATCGATTGTTAGTGCTTTTTGAGCAGCTCCTATCATCATTGATTCAATTAGTCCCTGACCTTTATCAGAAACCAAAAAGTACTCTAGAAAACTAGAACTTAAATCCTCTTTGAAATCTTTTAACCAGATTAAATTTCCATCCTTAAAATAAAATTCATAATCTTCTCTTATGAGATATGGAATACCTGATCGATTCCCTACTGCTGAAATTAAAATATCGCCTTTTTCTGGTGCTCCATATTTTTTTTTAATTTCATTAAATCTATTCTTTGAAATAAAAACTTCATCGTTGGTAAATTGTTTTAGGGCTTTATAAATAATCTCCTTTGATCTATAAAATGGAATACCATTTTCAGTGTAATCACTTGCAAAAATTCTTTTACTAGAAAGAACATTGCAATAATTACCCAATTCTATTTCTTTCCAATCACTCATACCAATTCCTTTAAATTATCTGCAATTGTTTTACTCAATTGTATGGCTTCGGTATTCAAAGCGTTTAGTGCTGACTGTATTTCTAGTAATCGGGCTTGGTAATCAAAATCGTCATCAAGTGTTAGCGTTACGCCAACATAACGCCCGGGTGTTAGGCTGTAATCGTTTTCGGCTACTTCGTCTATGGTAACTATTTTGCATAAACCTTCAATATCTCTATACTTTCCATCAGGGAAATGCTCGATAAACCAAGTGTTATTTTTACTTACGGTTGGTTTTTCGCCGCGGTACAATTGCATAATAGCGGTTAAGCCTTCGAGTTGGTCTTCGCTAAAATCGTTTATGGTGGTGGTTACTTTTCTAAAAACATTTCGAGCATCAAGCATTAAAATATTTTTCTTGTTTTCGGGCTTTTTGCCTTTGTCGTAAAACCACAAATGGCAAGGCAAACTTCGGGTGTAAAAAAAGTTGTTGCTTACACTCACAATACAATCAACGGCACCAGTTTCAATCAATTGTTGGCGTATTAGTTTTTCGCTATGTCCAGCATCTGTTGCGGAGCTTGCCATTACAAATCCGGCTCGTCCAGTATCGTTGAGGTAACTATAAAAATACTGCATCCACATATAGTTGGCGTTGTCACTTTTGGGCAAACCAAATGGTAATCGTGGGTCGGTTTTTACAAAGTCTTTGCCTTTGTCAACTTTACTCACGTTAAACGGAGGGTTTGCCATTACAAAATCGCATTTACCAACCAAATGATGAGGGTCGCTATAAAAGCTGTTAGCTTCAATAATTTTACCTTCAATACCGTGAATGGCAAGGTTTATTTTGGCTAATCGGGTGTTGTTGGTTTTTTGTTCGGTTCCATAACAAGTTATGGCTTCGTTCACTTCTTTGTTGGTATGCCCTTGTACAAAATAACCCGTTTGCACAAACATACCGCCCGAGCCACAAGCCGGGTCATGTATTATACCGTGATCGGGTTGAATAAAGTTTACAATCAATTGTACCAAACTGGGTGGGGTAAAGAATTCTCCGCCTTCTTGCGCACCAGCACCTTGCATAGAGAACTTCATTAAGAAATATTCATAAATGCGTCCAAAAACATCTCCAGTAGCTTTCTTAACGGCGTCTTTATTAAACACACGAATTAACTCATTCAATAGGTCGTTTTCAAACTCTTGGTAGTTTTTGGGTAAGTTGCCTTGCAAGTCAGGATATTCATCCTCAATAATTTTCATAGCGTTGTTAATTGCTTGGGCTATGTCAACACTTTCAGGTAAATTGGCAAGGTATTCGTATTTGGCTTTTTCAGGAAGCATAATCGCTCCAGCAGCCAAATAATCTTCTTTGGTAGCGGCACGTTTGCCACGAGGTCCATCAGGTATTTTGGCTTGTACAATGGGAGTAGCTTCTTCATAGCGGTTTTGTGCAAAACGCAACAGAACCAACCCTAAAACTGGGTCTTTATATTCGGCAGCAGTCAGCTTACTATTCGCTCTCAGGGAGTCAGCAGCATCCCATAATTCCTTCTCTAATTGTTTTATTTGTTCTTGGGTCATTGTTTGTTTATGTAATTCCTCAAACTTAACAATAATCCACCACACTAAAAAACATTTTCTAGGAGAAAAACCCTAATGATTATGTCAGAAATATTTTGTATACAAAACACCATTTTTTACATCATTTTCACATCATTGCATTAAAAAAACACCAAAAAACTGCCGTACAGACGCGATTCATCGCGATTCACACCATCCAACACAAAAAAACACAAAATCATCAAAATAGTTTTCAACAAAAAAAACACAAAAATCACCTCAGTTCCGCCATCCAAATTCTCATACCCTTCCTTTTTCATAAAATTGTAATAGGCATAAAAAAATCCCAAGCGTCTAAAACACTTGGGATGATTTTGGGTTTGAACACCACTTATAACTGTATAAAAACAGTACTTAGCCCACTACAATAGTTCCAAGGTATTCGCTAGTAGCATACATTTTACCATCTACCGAGGCAAAAGTAGCCCAAACTTGCACCTTGAGCCCAGATAAAAAGGCAGGCAAAACCACATTCCCTGAACGATGATCTCGTGAGCCAGCATTCAACGAGTAGATGGTACTTTTAGTAGTAGGTTCATAGACTGCCACCACCAACTGGTCGGTGG
>CAIRMK010000477.1 GCA_903879645.1 uncultured Bacteroidota bacterium | reverse complement strand
GTATTTATAAGGGTTTGTACAAAAATCGTTCACAACGGAGTTCATGTTGTGATTTTTTTCAAATCAAAATACACAATTTTGCATCATAACAATTTAAAAGTATCAAAATGGAAGTAGAAAACAACAGTTTCGCGAGCACTAATAAAAATAGAATGTACCGCGAGCAAATTATTACGCGAGAAGACCTCAACGAATTCCGTTCACTTCTCCTAACCGATTTAAAAGAAATATTTAATACAAAATCGCAAGCTCAAAAAAAATGGTTGAAATCAAATGAAGTCCGAAAGCTATTAAATATTTCTTCAGGTACGTTGCAAAACTTCCGCATCAATGGAACGATAACTTACACCAAAATAGGTGGAATTATTTATTATGCTTCCAATGACATCGAAAAGGTTTTGGAAAACAACAAAATAGAGTTAGTACCAAATTTATTCAATAAAAAATGAATACTATGAATTACATAAAACACCTCACAGGATTTTTTGAGAAGGTTGCCATCGACAAAACGCTCAATCCAACACATGTAAGTTTGTATGTAGCATTATTTCAATTTTGGAATTGCAATAGGTTTAAAAATCCAATCAGTATTTCTCGAGATGAGGTGATGAGAATTAGCAAAATAAGTTCTAAAGCAACGTATCATAAGTGCCTTAGAAACTTACATGCACTTGGCTATATCAGCTACGAACCGTCCTATAATCCATTCAAAGGCAGCCATGTTTTCCTATTCAATTTTTCAGAGTATTTAAAACCAATTCCCAAAAATGAAAAAACAACTTCGCCAAAAAATGAACTTGTTTCTGAACTGGTTAATGAACAAGTAGTGAACAAGCTTTGTACTAGTTGTGGGACAGGCACTGAACAAGCGCTAGTATCTTATATAAACAATACAAACATACCAAACATTTCAAACAATTTAAAGATTGTAAACTTGGACGAGCAAGCAAAAAAAATTGAAAATGATGATAGTTTTTTTAAAAACGAGGCTAAAGAAGAAAAAAAGTTGCGCGAAAAAAAGAAAGATTTAACGCCGACAATTGAAGAAGTCAAAGCCTATTTCCTCGACCAACACTTTCCGGAACTTGAAGCTATAAAGTTTTTCAATTATTTCTCCAGCAACGGTTGGTTAGTTGGTGGTAAATCCCCTATGGTTGATTGGAAAGCTTCGGCACAAAACTGGATATTAAACGCACCTAAATTCATTCCAAATGAACAACACTTCAACAGAGCTAAACACCTCAACACTGGAACAGACAAAGACTATTCAGAACCGCTTTAACCTGAACTTGTTTAACCTGAACTCGTTTCAGGTTCTCTTGTTTAACCTGAACTTGTTTCAGGTTCTCAGCGAACCTTGCGTTGAAACATTGCGCCCTTTAAGGTAAAACTCTAAATTTATGGAAACAGAAATAAAATCGAACTACAACTACACAGAAATAATTGTTTGGCTAGAGAAAAAAGGCGTTGAATTGTATGGGAATCATTTCAAAATATATGAAACCGACTACCCAATAATTTACAAACTCATTGCCTATTTTCTGAAAGACGAACCAACATGTTTTCAGTATGGAATTGCCATCAACAAAGGCATTTTACTTTCTGGACCAATTGGATGCGGAAAAACATCCTTAATGAATTTGATGCGACATGTTCCCGAACAAGAAGGAAAGTTCATATTGAAACCAACTCGAGAAATTAGCTTTGAGTTTATCAAAGAAGGATACGAAGTAATCCAAAGATACAGTTCAGGAAATAAACTCAATAATGGTATTAAAAACTATTGCTTTGACGATTTAGGCACAGAAAACAATCTCAAATACTTTGGTAACGAGTGTAATATAATGGGCGAAATTTTGCTGAGTCGATATGATCTATTCATCAACAAGAAAATAATAACCCACATCACGACCAACCTTTCAGCTGGTGAAATAGAAAATCAATACGGCAACCGAGTCCGTTCCAGATTAAGAGCCATGCTAAATCTAATTTCATACGATAAATCAACACCCGACAAAAGATAAAAACTTGCTAACCTCCCGTTTAAAAAAACCTCAAACAATGACACAAATAACAAAATTCTGGAGCTGGTTCCAAGACAACGAAGAAGCAATTAAAAACGCTTTACTCCTTGGTATCAATACCAAAGAAGTATTTCACCACCTCAACAGGAACTACCGCTATATTTCTAAGAGAATCGGTTTTCTAATCATAAGTCCGTCAAAGAACCAAGACAAATATACTATCATTTTTACAGCAGATGGATACCGAAAACTATTCCCTAAAATCATAGCTTTAGAAGACCAAGCACCTCAGCTGCAACATTTCATTCCGCAAGCTTTTATCAAACCAATTCAAGACAAAACACCTTACCTTGAGGGTAAAGACGAACCCTATATTTTCAAAAAGTACAAAATAAAAATAAGCCAATTATTCATGGCATTAGTCGATTACAATATCACAACCAAACAACTTAAAATTAACCTTTACATTCCTGCCTATGATAGAATCAAAGGCCTTGACGAAATAGAAATTGACTTGAAATACCTAGTCATGGAAGTAATCGGCGAAATAGCATTCAGAAAGCACATAAAGAACATTGAATACCTTGATTTACCTGAAGCAACCAATGGTCTTTTAAGTTTAATAGAATTGCCTGACTATATAGATTATTTGTATAAAATTAACTCAAGGCAGAAAACGAGAGTGATATAATTAAGAGACAAATTAATTATCTTTTATATCAATTTGGTGAGTTTATAACTCATACTTTGCATACAATACATAAATTATTATTCTGATAACTACAACATAATATTATATTTCGTATCATTGCAATGAGTTTAAAACTCACACTGAAACTATGAAGCATAAAAATACTTCAACACAATCAAATGAATTGCTTTCTTATTTATACAATAAGAACAAAACTTGTTTTGCATACAAAGAAGCATTAAAAATATTTCC
>CAIRMK010000476.1 GCA_903879645.1 uncultured Bacteroidota bacterium | reverse complement strand
GTGAATTTTGGTTTAATGTTTTTGAAAAAGTCAATTTCATGTTCTTGATTTTTAAAGTTTTCTTTATGGAATACCTTTTTTAAATTATTAATTGATTTGGTAATAATTTCAATTGCTTTTTCCCCACGATCAATCTTGTCGTCTATTTCTAAATCTAGAAAGTTGAGTTGTTCGTTTAAATCGAATAGTAATTGTTTGAATTTTGTGCTCATTTTTTAGCGTTTTTAAGTTTATAAATTTTTAATCTGTTAAAAAAAATAAACCTAAAAACTCTAAAGTTAACCTTACAATATTTTTTGCTCTTGCTGGAGTGGAGTTAATGAAAACTTATCTCTTAAAATCTTCATATCCTCACTTACTTTTTTATCAAGAATTTTGGCGTAATGCTGTGTTGTTTGTATGTTTTTATGTCCTAGCATTTTACTAACGGTTTCGATAGGAACGCCATTTGTAAGTGTTACAGAAGTAGCAAACGTGTGTCTAGCCATGTGAAAAGTAATTTCTTTTGAAATATCACATAAATCACCAACTTCTTTCAAATAGCCATTCATTTTTTGGTTCGTTAAAATTGGTAAAATGGTGTCGTCGTTTAAACATCTTGGATGATTTTCGTATTTTTTTATAATTTCCGCTGCAATTGGTAGTACTGGTATTTTAGATTTTGTATCTGTTTTTTGACGGTTTTTGAATATCCATTTTTCGCCATCAATACCTATTCCTATATGGTCTCTTTTCAAACCTTTGACATCAACATAAGCCAAGCCAGTATAGCACGAGAATATAAATATGTCTTTCACTAAAGTTAGTCGTTCTGATGAAAACCTTTTATTATAAATTCTGCTTAGTTCTTCTTCAGTAAGAAAATCTCTTTCGACTTCTTTCATTTTTCCTTCATATCGACTGCAAGGATTTTTGTCTAACCAGTCGTTATCCAAACAAATCTTGATTATTTTTCTGAAATTCCTAACATATTTAACTGCGGTATTATTGTTGCATTTTTTAACGCTTCGCAGATAAAATTCAAATTCGGTCACAAAGGCATAATCAATTTTGTTTATGCTTATGTCCGAAACATTGTATTTCCACAAAATAAATTCTTCCAAGTGTTTTAGTGATATTTTGAAGCGTTCTAAAGTCCCATAAGCATAGCCATTTCCGATAAGTTCTTCGATTTTATCATTATGATTTTGATAAATCGGAATTATCATTCGCTCTCGTTGGTGGGTTCCTAAAATTCTTGACTTGAAATTCTCCAGGGATAATTCTTCGTTTTTGTGGATTAACTCCATTTGAATATCAAAAACTTTGGATTTCATTAAATCAAGATAACTATTTATTGTTCTAGCTTCTTCTGAACTACCTTTCATTTTAGATAGTTCTGACGACCATTTGGATTTTTCAATAAATTTTTTAGAGCTGAATTCGAAACGTTGTCCATCAACTGTTAGCCTGAAATAAATCGGCAATTGTCCAGATGCATTGGCTTTTGTAGTTTTAGCATAAATGTGTAAAGTGATCTTTGCTTTCATAGTGGTAACCTTTTAATTAGTATTCAATTTAATTTTTTAGATGATAGCAAACAAGATGTACATATTTTGAACCAGCATTAAACTGGTTGTTAGTACGGCTGTTTGCAAGGATTGAGAAGATTTAGCGAGACCCTAAATTGTAAAATTTTTAGGGTCTCGATTTTGCCCCTTTCCAATTAAGATTGAATGAATAATTTGGTATATGCCACAAAGCAAAAAGCCGATAAATCGTAAGATTTATCGGCTTTTGAAACCATTTGTTATTAAACTTGTGGGCGATGAGGGGTTCGAACCCCCGACCCCCTCGGTGTAAACGAGGTGCTCTGAACCAGCTGAGCTAATCGCCCTTTTATCATTAATGATTTCTCATTAATCAGGGTGCAAATATAGGGCTTATTTTTAATTCTGCAAACATTTTTTATAAAACTTCAGCAACCACAAAAGTGCTCCCGCCAATATAAATGAAGTCGTTTTTGCTAGCATTTTTCAGAGCCTCTTGATAAGCATTTGAAACAGAATTATATACTTTCCCGTTAAGTTGAAATTCTTTTGCTTTTTGTTGTAAAATTTCTGCGTCTAATCCACGAGGAATGGCTGGTTTGCAAAAATAATAGTTGGCTTTTTTTGGGAACAATGGCAGAATTTCATTCAAATCTTTATCATTTACTACTCCTAAAACAATATGTAAAGCAGCAAATTCTTCTTTCTTAATTTGATTTAAAACTATTTTGAGTCCATGAGTATTATGAGCAGTATCACAAATTACTTTTGGATGTTCCTGCAATTGTTGCCATCTGCCTTGTAACCCCGTGTTTTTAATAACCTTTAAAAATCCATTTTTACAATTTTCTTCCGAAATTTTAAATTCGTTTTGATTTCGAATAACTTCAATGGTTTGCTGTACTGTTTTCTTATTCTGAATTTGATAATCGCCTAAAAGATCAGAGGGGTACGTATCCTCAATTAAATCGGAGGCAAAATAAATATCTGAATTTGTTTGGGTTGCTTTGGTTAAAAAAACTTCCTTGGTCTCGGGTGTATATTCTCCAATGACAACGGGAGTATTTTCTTTAATGATGCCCGCTTTTTCAGTAGCGATACTTTTTAAAGTAGTTCCTAAAAATTGTGTGTGATCCAATCCGATATTAGTGATGACAGATACCAAAGGAGTGATGATGTTGGTAGAATCCAATCGTCCACCCATTCCCACTTCTATGATATTGATGTCTGTTTTTTCTTTTGCAAAATATTCAAAAGCCAAACCTACCGTCATTTCGAAAAAGCTTAACGCATTAGCTTCAAAAAACGATTTGTTTTTTGCAACAAATTCACAAACATACTCTTCAGATATTTCTTTTCCATTTATCTTTATTCGTTCTCTGAAATCTTTTAAATGAGGCGAAGTATATAGTCCAACCGTGTAGCCTGCTTCTTGTAAAACGGAGGCGAGTAGGTGGGAAGTCGACCCTTTTCCATTGGTTCCAGCAACATGAATACACTTTAAATCTTTTTCCGGATGATTCAAATGCGCTACCAGTAAAAGTGTGTTGGTTAAATCTTCTTTATATGCCGACGCACCTTGTAATTGGTAAACAGGAAGTTGGTTGAAAAGCCAATTTGTTGTTTCTTGATAGGTCATTACTTTTTAAATAAATATTTCTTTAAACAAAATAAATTCCCAATTTTGTAGTTTACTATATTATTAGAATTTATCTTTAGTGCAAATTTGAGATTATTTTTAATAACTAAATCAAAAATAAAATTATATGATTAACTTTTTTCTTCAAGTTCAAAACGACACCGTTGCTAAAGCTGCGGGTGCTGTAATTACAGGTACAGTGAAAACCAATGAAATTTCAGTTTTAGGATTTATTTTAAAAGGAGGTTTTTTCCTTATTCCTATTGCACTGCTTTTATTTTATACTTTTTATTTGATTATTGAACGTTATTTATATATCCACAAACGTGCCGTAATTGACCCCAATTTAATTCGAGATATTCGAGATAACTTAAATGCAGGTCATCTTGATGCTGCTGTTTCAATTGCAGAACGAAACGGAACAGCTTCTGGTTATGTACTTCGTGAAGGAATTTTAACCATTGGAAGACCCATTGCCGAAATTGAATCCAATATGGAGCGTGCTGCCAATATCGAAATTGGAGAAATGGAACGCAAATTAGGACAATTAGGACTGATTGCGGGTATAGCGCCTACGTTTGGTTTTATTGGAACCATTTCGGGAGTTATTAAAATCTTTTATAGCATTTCTCAAACCGAAGATATTAGTATTGGAAATATTTCTGGAGGACTTTACGAAAAAATGATTAGTTCAGGTTCCGGGCTTGTGGTTGGTATTATTGCTTATTCAGCGTATCACT
>CAIRMK010000475.1 GCA_903879645.1 uncultured Bacteroidota bacterium | reverse complement strand
CTATTTATAATTTCATAAGCCAATTCATAAGCTGAAACAGGTAGATTCGGATTCAGTTTTTGTATTGCCTCCAAGAACCTATTTTTTAGTAAAACATCGGCTTCACTATGTCTTCCAATAGTACCGTTTTCGCCAAAGGTTTCCCCTTGATAGACATTGGCAATCTCCCAATGCAATTGATTTTTAAAAATATCAATACAGGTCTGTTCAATCAATTGGTCTTCTGAATAGTTGTTTCCCATAGGTTATGATTTTGCAAAGGCAATTAGGGGCTGAATATCGTTTTTATCCGCCTTTCTAACTGCCTGTATATAGTTGCTCCTTGCTTCGGTGGCTTTTACTAAATTAGCACTACCCCAAGAAAAGAATTTGCTGTTATATAATTTTTCCATTATTAAATCTGCAATCAAACGAGAATGCCTTCCGTTACCATTAGCAAAACAATGAATACTTACCAAACGATGTTTAAAACGAATGGCTAATTCTTCGGAAGCATACGTATTGTTTTCCTGCCAAAATATAGCATCATCCAATAACTGTTTCAGTTCAATACCTATTAGATAACTCTTGATGCCTATGTTCTTTTCAGAGGTTCTAAAACTTCCTGCCCATTTCCAAACTTCGCCATACATACGCTTGTGGAGGTCTTTGATGAATTTTTCCGAAAACAGTTGTTCTGCTTTTAGTTTTTTACCAAAAGTCCATTGGATTGCTTTCTCGATATTGAGTTGCTCAAATTCGTCTAATTCCTCTCGAGTAGTTATTGAAGGAATACGCAATCCTTCTTTTTCCTCCTCATCTAAAGGTGTTTGACCGTCTATGTATACAATCGTTAATCCCATAGGTATTTTGGCATTTCACTTTTAATCTCATTTGTTTTTTGAGCAATGGCTTTCTCGATACGTTCCTTTGAATTTTGTTGGTCTTCCAACGTCATCGTATTGTTAGTTCTCATCACTATCTCGGTGGCTAACTCTTTGGCACGTTTTTCAATCATTTGCTCTAACGATTCGTGTTTGGAAACAAAACCATACACCAACTGCATATCCATAGCATTGGCAACATCACGCAACGAGTTTAAAGTAATTGTACCATTAGCCTCTCTTTCTTCGATTTCTTTTGTGCTTTGTGGCGAAATATTTAAACGATTACCCAATTGACGTAACGACATTTTTAATGCTACACGAAAGGTATTGACCCAACCTTTTGTTGTAACTATTGTTGCTTTCAAATCCTTGAAAGCCTCTAATTTCTTATCGGTTTGCTGTAAAAGCAATTGTTGGTTATTATTTTTCATAAGGCTATTACCTGAAATATTCGATACAAATTTAAGGTAATTACCTGAAATAAAAAAATAAAAATAAGGTTATAACCTTAAATTAAAAATTTGAACTGTAAAATTTATTATTTCTAATTATTTTGGTATTATTAAATAAAATGTTCATCATCTCTATTTTTTTCTCTTTCAATATCTTTTTCAAGATAACCAATATAAGAATTTGCCCATTCTCTAACACTCTCAATTTTATGGTCGCTCAATTGCTTAAATAGTTCCTTCTTTGACTCAAGAAATGG
>CAIRMK010000474.1 GCA_903879645.1 uncultured Bacteroidota bacterium | reverse complement strand
TGTATTTTCAGTCTTTGACCTATAATAAGACACCTCTTAAAATTGGTATTGGAACTATGATTAAAGATGCTGCTCAATTAGTAACTGACAATATGTTAGATAGTATCTTAATTACAGAAGACAGCTACCCTGTTGGTATTGTAACCGATAAAGATTTCCGATCAAAAGTAGCAACAGGTCGTGTGGCTTTCTCCAACACTATAGATAAAATTATGGCAGCGCCTGTTATTACGGTCGCTGAAAATATTTCGGTTGCGGAAGCTCAGTTAATTATGTTAAAATATAGTGTAACGCATTTATGTGTTACTCAAGATGGCACTGATAAATCTGAGGTTAAAGGAATCATTTCAGAACATGATTTAGTTGTTGCTCAAGCAAATAACCCTGGTATTCTGTTGAAAGAAATTAAACGTTCTCAAAGTGCCAAAGAACTGAAATTGGTTCGTGATAAATTAGCCGATATTATCCAATCATCATTGAATAAAAACATACCTCTAACTCATATCAATAGTATTGCAGGAGAAATTACTTTAGCAATAGTAAAAAGAGCCGTTGAACAAGCAATTTTAGATTTAGGCTCTCCTCCTGCTCGTTTTGCATGGTTGTGCATAGGAAGTCAAGGGCGTAAAGAACAATTGTTGTTAACCGATCAAGATAGTATTTTGGTTTTTGATGATGTCTCAGCAGAAAAATACCGTGATGTTAAAGATTACTTTTTAAAATTAGCTAAAAAAACAACTATTACACTTGAAAAAGTGGGTTTTTCTTTTTGCTCTCAAGGTCATATGGCTAGTAATATGTTGTGGTGTAAGTCGTTAACTGATTGGACAAAACAATATGGAAGTTGGATGAACACTCCAGGTGAAAAATCAAATGAAATCAGTAGTGTTTTCTTTGATTATGAAATAGCTTTTGGAGAGCAAAAAATTGAAGATGCCATTACTGATGTGATTTTTAAAAATGCTAAAAATAATGTTTTATTTTTTGATTATTTAGGAAATGATGCCCTTAAAAAACCTGCTCCGTTAAATTTCTTTAAAAAATTCAATTTAGAAGAAGAAGGAGAACATAAAGGAAAATTCGACATCAAAACTAAAGCATTAATGCCGTTAATTGATGGAGCAAGATTATTAGTTTTAAATAATAATATAAAAGGTATCAATAGTACCTATTTGCGATATAAACAATTAGCGATGATTGATCCAAAATATGCTGAGATATACCTTAATTGTGCTGAGGCCTTTATACTATTATCAAAATTTAGAGCACAAGAAGGTTTGAAAAATGACAGTTCAGGACAATATATTAATCTGGAAGAATTAAATAAAGTAGATAAAGAAAAATTAAAAAATGCCCTTACTCCAATGCGAGAATTAGAAGAGTTAATAAAAGAGCGTTTTCAACTGACACAATTTTCATAGTTATGCTTGATTGGTTAAAAAATATACATAAAGAACATCCTGAATTTTGGAAAACATATATGTCTAAATTTGATAAAAAAGGCAATCGATATGTAGCATTAAGCTTAGATTCTACAGGATTAAACCCAAAAAAGGATGTCATTTTATCTATTGGAGCCATTGCTGTTGTTACTAACAATATTCTTATTGGAGATGTTTTTGAAGTAACCATTCCTCAATATAAATTTCTCCATGATAATGGTATGCCTAATGATTTTCTTTTAGAATCCGAACAACCTAAATTATCAGAAGTTCAAGCAATGGAATATTTTGTTAACTACATTGGAAATGCCACTTTAGTTGGCCATCGCATCAATTTTGATATTGAAATGATTAATGAAGCTTTAGAAAAATTAGGATGTGGAAGACTCAAAAATGAAGCTTTAGATATAGAAGTTATGTACAAAAAACTTCATGACATTAATAATAAAAACTTTTCTTTAGACGAATTAAGTCATGTTTTCAAAATTGCAAAATCCGAAAGAATATCTACAACTGATGATGCCTTTACTATTGCACTATTATTTTTAAAACTCAAATCTCGGTTGGGATTTAAATAAGTTATTAAAAAATACTTACTTTTAATTTTAAATTTTATTCCTTCTTACGGTCAAAATGATGTTATGAAAAAAGATTTGGATATTTTAAAGAATAATGATGAAGAAAATGATTTTTTAACACAAACTCCAAATCATAAGAAACCAATTGTCTTAATGGGTGATTCAATAACAGAATTTTGGAAAGCAAATAATGAATCATTTTTTTCTTCGAATAATTTTATTAATAAAGGAATTAGTGGTCAAACTACAACGCAAATGTTACTTCGTTTTAGACAAGATGTTATCAATTTAACACCTTCTAAAGTGGTAATTCTAGCTGGCATCAATGATATTGCCGAAAATACTGGCCCTATAACCCTTGAAGCTATTTTTGAAAATATTGTTTCTATGGTTGAATTAGCTAAAACTAATAAAATTAAAGTTGTTTTGTGTGCTGTTATACCTTCTAATGCTTTTTATTGGAATCCAAAACTTCAGCCAGCAGATAAAGTAATTACTTTAAATAAAATGATTAATGCTTACGCTACTATAAACAAAATTCCTTTTGTAGATTATTACACAGCAATGGTTGATAATAATAAAGGATTGAATAAAAAATATGGTGATGATGGAGTTCATCCTAATAGAAATGGCTACAAAATTATGGAATCACTTCTGTTAAAAGTGCTAAATAATTAATTGTTTTTAATTTCCTAAACCATTAATTTAATAATTTAAATATTTTTATACTATAATCATGAAATTTGTATCGCTATTTTTATTGACTTTATTGTATCAGGTTTCTTTTTCTCAAAGTAGTAAATCGAACTATAACGAACCCTATCGTCCACAATTTCACTTCACTCCTTCTGCCAAATGGATGAATGACCCAAATGGATTAGTGTATTTAAATGGTAATTATCATTTATTTTATCAATATTATCCAGATGGTGTCGTTTGGGGACCCATGCATTGGGGACATGCTATGAGTACCGATTTATTACATTGGAAAAACTTACCGATTGCTCTATATCCTGATCAACTTGGGTGGATTTTCTCAGGAAGTGCTGTAATTGATAAAAATAATACTGCAGGTTTTGGTAAAGATGCTATGATAGCTGTTTTTACCTACCACAATGATGAACTATGGAAATCTGGAAAGAAAAATACCGAAAGTCAAGGTATTGCCTATAGTCTTGATGAAGGAAAAACTTGGACAAAATACAAAGAAAATCCGGTGTTGAATAATTCTGGAGAACAAGATTTTAGAGACCCGAAAGTGTTTTGGAATGAATCAACTCATAAATGGAATATGGTTTTAGCTGTTGGGGATAAAATTAAAATTTGGTCTTCTACTAATTTAAAACAATGGCAGTTTGAAAGTGATTTCAAACCTATTAATGACCTAAAAGAGTTGGGCGTTTGGGAATGTCCCGATTTATTTCCAATAAAAGTTGATTCTGGTGAAATTAAATGGGTAATGATTGTTAATCATGGGGATAAATGTCCTAATGGAGGTTCGGGTACTCGCTATTTTGTTGGTGATTTTGATGGAAAAACCTTTACAAACTCCCAACCATCGATTTGGATGGATAATGGCACCGATTTTTATGCGGCAGTCACCTACTCCAACGTTCCAGATAATAAAAGAATTCTACTAGGCTGGATGAGTAATTGGCAATATGCCACCAAAGTGCCAACTGAAGTATGGAGAAGTGCGATGACATTGCCAAGGGAATTGGAATTAGTTAAAGACAAAAATGGATATTCCCTGAAACAAAAGATGATTGCTTCGTTTCAATCCATAACCAAATCCATCTTGGAACAAGAAAAAGTAGCAACACCATTTGAAAAAATGAATCTAGATTTGTCGCAAACGGAAATTACTTTTGGAGTGGAACATCCCACCAATGTAATAGTATCTTTTTCCAATTCAAAAGGAGAAGTTTTTTCAATTACTCTAACTGATAACCAATTAGTAACCGATAGAAGAAATGCGGGTAAAAAAGATTTTAGCGATGCGTTTGCCTCAAAAGTTCAAATCATGCCCATAAAAGATAAAATTACTTCCTTCCAACTCATCTTAGATAAAGCATCCGTTGAGATATTATTGAATCAGGGTAAATATTCCATGACAAACCT
>CAIRMK010000473.1 GCA_903879645.1 uncultured Bacteroidota bacterium | reverse complement strand
TAACAATACTTTTACCACTACTGCTTTAACCGATACTGATGTTGTTACTGTAGTGATGACTAGTTATGCAAGTCCTTGTTTGACTGGGTCACCGGCTACTTCTAATGGCGTTACCATGACGGTTAATCCTAATTTACCAGCCAGTATCAGTATCGATGCTAGTGCAACGACTATCTGCGATGGCTCAAGCGTAACGTTTACAACTACACCTACTAATGGTGGTTCCGAACCAGGCTACCAATGGCAAGTGAATGGTACTAATGTATCAGGAGAAGTTGGGGCTACTTTTACCTCGACCTCGTTAGTAAATGCTGATGTAGTGAGCGTGATTATGACTAGTAATGCTAGTCCGTGTGTAACAGGTTCACCTGCTACCTCCAATACGATTTCGATGTCAGTAACACCAACTGCCACCGCAACGATTAGTACAACTACAGGTCCTATTTCTTGTAATGGAAGTGATGTTGAATTTATTGTGACAGGTACTTCTGGCGCTACGATTACTTATAATTTGAATGGCGATGCTGATACCACAGCAACGTTAACAGGAGGAACTACTTCCATCATTGTCTATGGAGCTGTCGCTACTCAAACTTTGAATTTAGTATCTGTTGATAATGGATGTTCCACTTCTTTAGGGACTTCATCAACCGTTTCTATCAGTACTACTACTTGGGATGGTACTTCATGGGATAATGGAGAGCCAACCAGCGCTTCGTCTGTAATTTTTACAGGAAATTATATCATAGGGTCCAACTTTGATGCGTGTTCAATTACGGTAACTAATAATGCTATTGTTTCTGTCGCCTCTGGTTTTAATGTGAGTACTAATGGCGCTATCACCGTTGATTCTGGTAGTTATTTTACTTTAGAGAATAATGCTAATTTGTTCCAATCCGATGCTAGTGCTATCAATACAGGAAGTATTGTTGTAAAACGAAACAGCAACCCATTAAAACGTTTGGATTACACTATGTGGTCTTCACCAGTGGCAGCACAGCAATTACTAGCCTTTTCACCACTGACTAGTATTAGCCCAACCGTACGTTTTTATAGCTATAACACAAGTACGAATTTATATAATTCAGTAGTTTCACCTTCTTCAACCAATTTTGCGGTAGGATCAGGATATTTGATTCGTGTTCCTAACAATCATCCGCTTACACCAAACGTTTGGACAGGCTATTTTATGGGAGTACCTAATAACGGAACTAAAACAGTAACCTTAAACAATATTGCGGCAGGACAACGTTATAATCTTGTAGGTAATCCTTATCCATCTCCAATTAGTATCGCTCAAATCGCTGCAGACAATGCCGCAAATATTGAAGCTACCATGTATTTCTGGAGAAAAACAAATGGATCTTCTAATCCATCTTATTGTACTTGGAATACCGCTTCACAAACTTTTGGAAGTAACGGAGAAGCTTTTGTTGACAATCCAGCAGGAGTCATTCAAACAGGACAAGGATTTATCGTAGAAGCCAAAGCATCTGCTACCAGTATGCAATTTAACAATGGACAACGAATAGCTGATAATACAGGTCAGTTCTTTAAATCAAATCCTGCAAATCCTGTGGTAACCCCTACAGAAGCCCATAGAATTTGGTTGAATTTGACAGGAACAGGTTCTCAGTTTTCACAAGTGGTAGTGGGTTATTTTACAAATGCCACTTTAGGAGCTGATGATTTTGATAGTAAATTCCTTAACTATGACGGTGTTATCGGATTGAATACTAAAATAGGTGCCGGTAATTATGTAATCCAAGGGCGACCAACGCCATTTGACGCTTCCGATGTTGTGCCTTTGAACTATAAAGTAACTACAGCGGGTAACTATACTTTTGCAATCGACCATGTAGACGGTATCTTTGCGAATGGTCAAACCGTGTATATCAAAGACAACGCTGATGGTTCTTATCATAATGTAAGCACAGGTTCGTTTACTTTTGCTACCGATGGAGGAGAGTACTATGACCGATTTGAAGTGGTGTATTTAAATAGTTTATTGAATACTGCTACCACTAACTTTAGTGCGAGTGCTATTATAGTGTACCATACTCAAAATGAGGTAGTGATTAACACCGGCTCTACTTCAATGACATCTGTTCGAATCTTTGATATCAGAGGTCGATTACTACTACAGAAAAAAGACATCAACGCCTCTGAAACTAAATTGAATGTGGGTACTACTAACGAAGTATTATTAGTAGAAGTAACCACTACTGAAGGTTTGAAAGCAACTAAAAGAATAATTAATTAGAAAATAAAAATTGGTAATAAATTGTTGAATAAGCCAGTTGCAGGAATTTCTTGCAGCTGGTTTTTTTTTAGAGAAAGATCTAAAAGTTATAATTATTATGTGAATGTAGATGATAGAGTATTAATATTTAGGATAGAATTAATTAACATGTATTTTTAGTTAGAATTTAGATAGCGCTAGTATTTATGGTATTTTAATTTTCAATTTATTTAAACATATTTCCAATCATTGATTTATAGTATAATTATGTTATAATAAAAATTATAAAAAAAAGTTTTTAATAAAGTTTAATCCAATTAAATTGGCTAAAATTGTATTTGTTTTTAAATAAACTTATACCCTAATAGGAAAGCAAAAGAATATTAATAAAGAAAAGGTAATAGTTAAACCAATCCTCTCTACAAAATTTTATATAATGAAGTTTTATTTTTCCATACTAACCTTATTTATTTTTTTTGGTGCTTTTGCCCAAGAAAATGGTGCGGAAATAAAAGTAATCGACTCGCTCTATCGAGAAGATCAATTCTACATTAATTTTACAACCAATAAGTTTCAAAACCTTAAAGGCTTAAGTCAAAGTAAATTTTCTCCTGGTTTTTGTATTGGTTTTTTAAGAGACATGCCCGTTAACAAAAGTAGAACTTTTGCTATTGCCGCTGGTTTGGGATATTCATTAAATGTAAACAGCAATAATTTGTTGATTAATTCTGATGAAGTGACATCAGCAAATAGCTATAGTTTTTTCGACATTAATGGACATTATAACCAAAATAAGCTTTCTGTACATTATGTCGATTTGCCAATAGAAATTAGATGGCGTTCTTCAACACCAGATTCGCATAAGTTTTGGCGAATTTATGCAGGATTCAAAATGAGCTATCTTGTGGCTATTCGTTATAAATTAGATAGCGACGCTCAATCAGTAGTATATAAAAGCAATGCTGACTTAAACAAATTTCAATATGGTTGTTATTTGGCAACTGGTTGGAACACTTGGAATGTCTATGCCTACTATGGGTTAAGCTCAACCTGGTTGTAGGCTCTGTCATCAAATGTTTTCACCAAATGATGTTTGTTACGAACATACGACACGAAGTTATATACTGACCTGATGCTCACGTTGGGAAAAAACGGGTAATATTCTTTCAACCAGTCATGTACCTGTGCAGAGGATGCCTCCGTGCAAAGCTCCAGCCGACTTTTTATATAACTCTCATAAGGGGCGAGTTTCTTTGTTCTGGCCGACAATTGCTCTTGAAAATCAATATACTCCTGTTCGCTCATGGCTAACAACTTTTTAACTGTTCGTGTGTCCATCACCAGATATGAAGCAATCTGGGGTGGGGTCATTCCGTTTCGGTGCTGCTTGTGTAACTCGTGGTACATAATCCATTTGTGATAAAAATTTTCCATAGCTGACTGGTTTGGGGTTAGACACCAAAAGTCAGAAAAATTTAGGGAGACTTTTTCCAAGGGAATTGCCCCCGGGGGCAATTCCCTTGGAAACCTCCAGCTTTGCTCTAAAGGGAAACTAATCGTAGAAGGATACTTGCATTCTTATTTGCCGAATTCTTGCATTCCTATTTGC
>CAIRMK010000472.1 GCA_903879645.1 uncultured Bacteroidota bacterium | reverse complement strand
TTCCTGTGGCAGTTGAGCCAGTGAAAGCCGCTTTAGAGACTTTAGGATTAGTCACTAAAGTTCTACCCAATTCGGCGCCAAAACCATTAACCACATTAATTACTCCAGGTGGCAATAAGTCACCAATAATTTCCATTAAAACCATAATTGAAATTGGAGTACTTTCCGCTGGTTTAAGAACCACACAATTACCTGCTGCCAAAGCGGGAGCTAATTTCCAAACAGCCATCAAAATTGGAAAGTTCCAAGGGATGATTTGAGCAATAACTCCAAGAGGCTCATTGATAATAATAGAAACCGTGTCTTTGTCTAATTCTGTTATCGTTCCTTCTTCAGCACGAATAACACTTGCAAAATATCGGAAGTGATCTACTGATAAAGGAATGTCAGCCGCCATAGTTTCTCTAACTGCTTTTCCGTTATCAAGAGTCTCAACAATAGCAATGTGCTCTAAGTTGGCTTCAATTCTATCTGCAATTTTATTTAAGATATTACTTCTTTCTGTTGCTGAAGTTTGACTCCATGTTTTGAAAGCTTCGTCTGCAGCATCCACCGCCATTTCAATATCCATTTTGGCTGAATGTGCTGCTTTGGCTAATAATTTTCCATCAACAGGAGATAGTACTTCAAAATACTGACCCGTTGAAGGTGCCGTAAATTTTCCGTTGATATAATTATCATACTTTTCTTTTAATTGTGGTCTTTGAACTAAATTACTCATAAGTTTAATTTTTTTGATTTATCCAAAAGTAGTTTTATCCCCTTTCTTAGAATAGCACAAAACTGTCATTTAATAGCACAAAATTGATAAGTATGGAATTTTAACACCTTATAATTATGTATATCAAAAAAATAAAGCTAATTTTTAGGTAAATTAATAATACAAAAGAATTGTGCTTTTGGATAAAATATAATTTGATGTAAAAGCTACAATACTTATCTTTGCGAACTCAAAATTTACAAGGAACAATGAAGATTTCATACAATTGGTTAAAACAATTTTTAAAAATAGATACTCCAACAGAAGTCATTTCTGAGATTCTTACCGATTTAGGGCTTGAAGTGGAAATCGTAGAAAAATACCAATCAATTAAAGGGGGCTTAGTGGGCGTTGTAGTGGGTCATGTTTTGACGTGCGAAAAACATCCAGATGCTGATCGTCTAAAAATAACAACAGTTGATTTAGGCACTGGTACACCGGTTCAAATTGTATGTGGTGCTAATAATGTAGCTGCTGGACAAAAAGTATTAGTTGCTACTATTGGAACTAAGCTCTTTGATAAAGAAGGAATTGAATTTGAAATCAAAAAAGGAAAAATTCGTTGGCAAGAAAGCCTTGGAATGATTTGCGCGGAAGACGAATTGGGATTGGGAACCAGTCATGATGGCATCATGATTTTAGAGGAAAGTCTAAAACCTGGCACTTTGGCCTCAAAAGTTTTTAATGTAGAAAATGATGAAGTTTTTGAAATTGGATTAACGCCTAATCGTGCCGATGCTATGTCTCATATGGGTGTAGCTCGTGATTTACGAGCTGGCTTATTACAGAAAAATGCTTCACTAGAATTAATCACTCCTTCGGTTTCCAAATTTAAGGTAGATAAACGTACTCTAAAAATTGATGTTAATTTGGTTGATTCTAAATTAGCACCTAGATATTGTGGGGTTACCATTTCTGGAATCACTATAAAACCTTCTCCTACATGGTTACAAAACCGATTAAAAGCAATTGGCTTAACTCCTAAAAATAATGTGATTGATGTTACTAATTATGTTTTGCATGAATTAGGTCAACCATTACATGCATTTGATGCGGCCGTGATCCACGGAAAGGTCACTGTAAAAACTTTAGCTAGTGGAACTAAATTCATTACGCTTGATGATCTGGAAAGAACATTGCATGAAGAAGATTTAATGATTTGTGATGACAAAGGGCCAATGTGCATTGCAGGTGTCCTTGGAGGTAAAAACTCTGGTGTTTCTGAAAATACTTCGACCCTATTTTTAGAAAGTGCTTATTTCAATCCTGTTACAATTCGAAAAACAGCTAAACGTCATGGGTTAAGTACAGATGCCTCTTTTCGTTTTGAAAGAGGGATTGACCCTGAAATTACTGAGTATGCGCTAAAACGTGCTGCCTTGCTGATTCAAGAAGTTGCTGGTGGCGAGATTACATCTGATATTATAGACATATATCCAAAAAAGCTACCGGATTTTACGGTTTTCTTAAATTATGAGAAAGCTTTTAAACTGATTGGACAGGAATTGCCAAAAGAAGTCATCAAAAAGATTTTAGCTTCATTAGATATTAAAGTGAATAGTACATCAGACGCCGGTTTGGGATTAACCATTCCTGCCTACAGAGTTGATGTTCAGCGTGAAGTAGATGTTATCGAAGAGATTTTGAGAGTTTATGGTTATAACAATATTAATTTTACAAAAAAATTAAATGCTACTGTAGCCAAATCGGAAAGAACAGAAGATTATAAAATTCAAAATATAGTAGCTTCTCAATTAAATTCTTTTGGATTTAATGAAATGATAGCAAACTCTTTAACGACACCAGAGTACACTCAACTTTCTGAATTGTTAAAAGAAGAATACAATGTAACCATGTTAAATCCATTAAGTAATGATTTGTCTACGATGAGACAATCCATGTTATTTTCTGGATTGGAGGCAATTTCATATAATATCAACAGAAAAAATTACGACTTAAAGCTGTTTGAATTTGGTAAGAGCTATCGCAAATTATTGTCAGGTTATAATGAAACAAAGCATTTAACTTTATTTATTTCTGGAAATAGAATTGCAGAAAGCTGGACAACTACACAAAGACCAACGGATTTCTTTTTATTCAAGGGATATGTAACTTCTATTCTATCTCGTTTAGGATTTCATAAAACTCAAGACATACCTGTTACTAACGACATTTTTTCTGAAGGAATAGCATTTGCTATAGGGAATGATACATTGATAGAAATGGGAACTGTAAAGAAATCGATTTTAAAACACTTTGATATCAAACAAGAAGTATTTTATGCTGAATTTAATTGGGATTTAATAATCAAATCATTGTCTAATAAAGTAAAATTTAAGGCTATTCCAAAATATCCAGAAGTTCGAAGAGATTTTGCTTTATTGATAGATAAATCTATTTCATTTGATTCTATTTATAAAATTGCGCGGCAAACAGAGAAAACTCTTTTAAAAGACATCAATTTATTTGATGTATATGAAGGTAAAAATCTACCAGAAGGAAAGAAATCATATGCTGTGAGTTTCACTATTCAGGACACAACAAAGACATTGACGGATACTCAGATTGATAAAATCATGAGTAAATTACAATCAAATTTTGAATCGGAGTTGGGAGCTCAATTAAGATAATATATACATTTTTAAATACTAATACCGTTCATTTTATTTGAACGGTATTTTTTATGTGAAATAATTACTAAAAAAAAGCGCAACATAAAGTAGCGCTTTTAAAAAATATTAGAATTAAAGAATTAGTTTCCTCCTTTTTCCATTTTAGCTTTTAATTCAGCAAGAATATCATTGTTATCTCCTAATGTTGAAGCTTGATTATTGTTGTTAGAAGCAGTAACGGTTTCAGCAGCAGCTTTTACAGCTTTTTCCTCTTCTTCTCTAAAGATAGCAGTATGAGAAGCTACAACTCTTTTGAATTCTTTATTGAATTCAATTACTTTAAATTCAGCTTCTTCACCTTTTTTCAATTTTTTACCATCTTCTTTTTCTAAATGACGAGTTGGAATAAAAGCAACAACATCATCTCCAAAATCAACAGTAGCTCCTTTGTCTACAATTTCAGCAATTGTTCCTGTGTGGATAGTTCCAACAGCAAAAGCATCTTCATGCTTATCCCAAGGATTAGCAGTAGTTTGTTTATGACCTAAAGATAATTTACGTCCATCAACATCTAATTCTAATACTACCACATCAAGTTTGTCACCTACGTTAACAAATTCTGATGGATGTTTGATTTTTTTAGTCCAAGACAAATCAGAGATATAAACTAAACCATCTATTCCTTCTTCTAATTCTACGAAAATTCCGAAGTTAGTAAAGTTTCTAACGATACCTGTATGTTTAGAACCTACTGGGTATTTAGCTGTGATATCAGTCCAAGGGTCTTGCGTCATTTGTTTGATACCTAAAGACATTTTTCTTTCGTCTCTATCAAGAGTTAAAACAACAGCTTCAACAATATCACCCACTTTTACGAAATCTTGAGCACTTCTTAAGTGAGTAGACCAAGACATTTCAGAAACGTGGATTAAACCTTCAACACCTTCAGCAACCTCAATGAAAGCACCGTAATCAGCAATAACTACTACTTTACCTTTCACTTTGTCACCTACTTTAAGTTCCGCTCCAAGAGCATCCCATGGGTGAGCATTTAATTGTTTTAAACCTAATTGGATTCTTGTTTTTTCGTCATCGAAATCAAGGATAACTACGTTCAATTTTTGATCTAATTCAAGAACTTCACTTGGGTGATTGATTCTAGACCAAGAAAGGTCAGTAATGTGGATTAATCCATCTACACCACCTAAGTCAATAAACACACCATAAGAAGTAATGTTTTTAACAATACCTTCTAATACTTGTCCTTTTTCTAATTGACCAATGATTTCTTTTTTCTGTACTTCGATGTCTGCTTCTATAAGCGCTTTGTGTGAAACAACAACGTTTTTGAATTCATGGTTGATTTTTACCACTTTGAATTCCATCATTTTGTTTACATATACGTCATAGTCACGGATTGGTTTCACATCAATTTGCGAACCTGGTAAAAATGCTTCAATTCCGAATACATCTACAATCATTCCACCTTTTGTTCTGCATTTTACAAAACCTTGAACAATTTCGCCAGTTTCGTTAGCAGCAATAACTCTATCCCATGATTTGATAGTTCTAGCTTTTCTGTG
>CAIRMK010000471.1 GCA_903879645.1 uncultured Bacteroidota bacterium | reverse complement strand
TTTTAATATTCCCACTTACGCAGGCGATTTAATTTTTCTTGCTCTTCTATTTCATCAGCTGGAATAACTTTAAGAAATGACGGATGTTGCTCTATCGCATATTCTACTTTTTCTACAATTTGTTCTATTGTATCATTTTCATAATCAATTTCCAAAGGTTCTTTAATGATGAATGATTGCAGAATATTTTTCTTCTTCATTCGAAGTCCTTTTTTATCAAAGGAACGACGAAAACCGTCAATTACAATTGGAACTACGATAGGTTTATGTTGTTTAATAATATGAGCTGTTCCTTTTCGTACAGGTTTAAAAGATTTAGTTGTTCCTTGAGGAAACGTAATTACCCAACCATCTTCAAGGGCAATTTTTATATTTTCAGTATCATTCGGATTCACCTCTCGTTTTTCAGTAACATCTTTCCCTCCCGAACGCCAAGTTCGTTCAACCGTTATTGCACCAACGTAAGCAAGAATACGAGGAAGCAATCCGGCTTTCATAGTTTCACTTGCTGCAACATAGTAAACATTCATTTTAGGTTGCCACAAATAACAAACATTTTTAATGTTATCAGTACGCCCAGACAAGCTAGCATTAAATACATGAAACATTGCTACTACATCGGCAAAATAAGTTTGATGATTGGATATGAACAACACATTTTTATCAGGAAGATTTCGAATTATTTCTGACCCTTCTATTTGCAAATCATTAAATCCTCTATAACGTCTATGCGTTATTGCTCCAAAAATTCGGATAAGCCATTTTTTAATAAAAAGTATATGTCCAAAAGGATTTCGTTCAAACAATCCCATAATAATTTGCAGTAATTTGAAAGGCAAACATACAAAATTTAAACTTTATAAAACCATGTTTAAAACATCTTTTAGCTCGCTCAACATCATGGCAGTTGCTCCCCAAACAATATGTTCACCTATTTGAAATATTGGAACATCGATTGATTTTGCATACGAAGTTTCCAATTCTTTAATACTAATAATTGAATCGTCTAAAAGTAAAGACAATGGCATTTCTATAACTCCAGCCACTTCTTCCTCTTGCAGTTTAAAATCTAATCCTTCCTTTGATACTCCAAGAAAAGGATGAACCAAAAAATTACTTGGCGGAATATATACTGAGGTAAAAGCCCTAATTACATTTATTTTACTAGGATGAATTCCAATTTCTTCGTGAGTTTCACGTAATGCGGTTTCTTTCAAATCAAAATCTATCGTTTCAACTTTGCCTCCCGGAAATGCAATTTGAGATGAGTGCACTCCTGGATAGGAATTACGTACTATCAAAACTAAATGAGTACAATTATTTTTAGGATAAAAAAGCATCATTACAGCAGCTTTTCTAGCACTTTCAAGATCATCAAACCCTTCTCTAATCTTTTGAACTCTTTCTAAAGGAGCCATTTTAATATGTGCCAATGTAGCGGGTAAATCTACACCAACGATATCCTGAATTGCTTTATAAAAGTGATTAAAATGCATAGCTACTAGTCTAATTATTTATAAATTTACCAAAAAAACATATCAAACCCAAAAAAAAGAATAGTTAGATGTATAGCAAGGAAGAAAGTTTAAAAATTAAAAAAGAATTTTGGGTACAATTTGCAGAAGTCTATCCTAGAAAATGGATATTATATGATACAAAAATTAAAGATGTTACATTTAAATTTTATGTAGATAATAAAAAAGCGCAAGTATTGTTAGACATTGAGCCAAAAGAAGAAGAAAAACGAAAAATCTACTTTGAAAAAATAGAATCTTTAAAGACTATTTTAATCGAAGAATATTTACCAGAAGCCATCTTAGAAAGAAATCACTATTTAGAAAGCGGGAAGGTAATCAGTAGAATTTGGGTAGAAAAATTAAATGTAAGCCTAAACAATAAAACCAATTGGGAAGAAATATTTGATTTTTTTAATGAAACTATGTCCCAATTTGAATATTTTTTTTATGAATACGAAGACTATATAAAAGATTTAGAAATCAACACCTAATTATATATATGATACTTTTAGGCTAACTTTCCACTATAATCTTTCTTTAAAAAAAGTAATAAAGAAAATTATAACAAGCCATACATACAGTTTTTTATTCAAATAGGAGTTTTCAAAAAAAAGGCGACGTCCCAGTAGCCATAAGGACTCCCACAAATTACAGTTCATTCTGCTATCGGACTTAACTTCTCTGTTCGACAACTATTTAATCAATTTTTTATAAAAATTACACAAAACAAAAAACCTCTATCAACTAAATGATAGAGGTTTTCAAAAAAAAGGCGACGACATACTCTCCCACAAATTGCAGTACCATCTGCGCAATCGGGCTTAACTTCTCTGTTCGGAA
>CAIRMK010000470.1 GCA_903879645.1 uncultured Bacteroidota bacterium | reverse complement strand
CTTAAGATTATCGCTGGCTTCTGAGCAAATGCAGTTCCGAAATTTCCCAGAATTGCAATTAAAACAATTGTTACTAATTTTTTCATTGTTGTTTTTATTTACTGTAATTGAATTATTACTCTACTAAGGTTGCTTTAGTTTTAGCATAAACTGTTGTAGAACAAAAGCGATGTTTTACATGATTCCCACTTTTTCCAGAACCTCATCATAGAGTTGAACCTCCACTTTAGCATTCTCAATTTGTTCTAAAACCAAACGCGCCATTAGATAACTCACAGTAGATTCTGCCCCTTGATTAAGATTAACATGGGTTTCTTCTAAACCATCATAACAACCTCCCGTTTTAGGATTATAAACTATTTGATGCAAATGATTTTTACCCAAGAACCATTCAAAAGCAATATTCATTTTGTCTAAATAATCTTGTTCGTTGAATACTTTATAAAATAAATTTAAGGCTAACACCGTGTAAGCAACATCAATAGGTTGTTCGCCATAATGATTGACCATTTTACCTTTTAAATGCCATCCTCTATTGGAAACTACTTTAATTTGATTGTTTTGAAAGGTTACTGATAACAAGAAATCAAAAGAAGTTTTGGCAATGTTTTTATACAATTCGCTTCCTGTACTCATTGCAGCATACAACATGGCTTCAGGCAAAACACTATTGGCATAGGTTAAATAATCTTCATACCAATACCAGTTTTTTTCAGAAACACCTCTGTATTTAGAAACTAAATTGTCGGCTAATAAAGTAATCAAACGTCGAACTCGAGCATTTTCTGTATGCAAATTATAAAAATACAATCCTTTAATGGCAAAAGCCATAGCTCTAGGCGATTGAAATTTGGTGATGTTTTTTAATGCTTTTTCAATAGCAAATTTGGCTTTCTTAATCAGGTTTTCATTTAATAGATCATCATGAGAAATTAATTCGCCCAATGCCCATATAGCTCTGCCATTAGCATCTTCAAGATTCTCGCTGTTGTTTTTAGACATGAAATTCCCTTTTATATCTACATAATTCAAAAACTTACCACTGTGATGCTGACAATACAAGATAAAATCTAAATAGATAGTAATCAAATTTAAGTCTTCAACATCACCTGTTACTTCATAATGTTTGGTTATTGCAATTAAAGCACGAGCATTATCATCAAGTGTATATCCAGAACTCAAATCGGGAGTACCAACCGAAGCAAACTGAATCATGCCTTTGCCTGTAGTCATTTTTCTAATATGGTCTAAGGATAGTTTTGGAATTTCATATTTAAGCGGAACACTATTTTTTGACAAACTATTTTGAGTCAATTCAATATGCACAATAGCTGAATTTTGCCAAGCGGTAGGATTGATTTTATGCAAAGCATTCAATCGCATGCCTTCTAATAATTCAGGATTGTAAAGCAGTTTTATGGTAGCCGCAGCCAATTGTTTTGAATTTTGAAAATCAAAGTTCAAGCCTGCACCATCCAATAATTCTTTGGCATGAGGAATAGGCGTTGAAATGATAGGGCAACCACAAGCCATAGCATAAGCTAAGGTGCCGCTAACTGCTTGATTGGGATCTTTGGATGTGAATAAATAAATATCAGTACGCTGCAAATGTTCCATCAATTCCTCAAGCGATAGGTATCTGTTAATGAATCGAACATTGTTTTGAAGGTGCAACTCAATGACTTTATTGTATAAAAAATCACGGTATTTCTCTCCTTCACGCTTTTTGACTTCAGGGTGTGTTTTGCCAATAATCAAATAGATAACATTAGGAAAACGCGCTATGATTTCGGGCAAGGCATCCAAGGCAGTTTCGATGCTTTTACCTTCATTGAGCAAGCCAAATGTGGAAAGCACGATTCTATCAGCCAATTGCACTCTTGATTTTTTATGTTTATCATTTAAGGAGGAAACCAAATGGGTGCCATGAGCAATAACCATTATTTTTCTTTCGGCTATGCCATAATCTCTTTTTAAAATAGCAGCTGATGTGTTGGTCATCACAATAATAGTATCGGAACAATCAACAATTTTACGCACGACTTTTTTAAGTTCTTTGTTTGGATTGGGTAATACAGTATGGAAAGTTGTAGTTATGGGTCGTTTTAAATGCGCCATGAATTTTAATAAATAGTTGCCATAGTCACCACCAAACAATCCAAACTCATGTTGCAAGAATATCATTTTGATATTTTTATCAGCATTAATCTTTTTTGTTAGTGAAGCATATTGCTCTTCTTCTTGAGTATGCAAAATATATTTTACCTCATCTGGATAAGTCAAGTCAGATTCTTTAGCCTCTAACGCACAAATTTTTAACGAAAGTGAATGTCCAAATTTTTCTTGAATGGCATTTCTTAAATCTTGCGAATAGGTTGCGATACCACATTCTCTTGGCGGATAGGAAGTAATAAATAGTATCTCAGGTAATTCTTTGTGTTTAAAAGGAATAATACCTTTTTGTGTTTCAGGTGATGTGTTGAAATTTAAGATTGAAATATTTTTAATGGTTTCTTTATAAACGATTAAACTGTTATTTAAAATGGGAAAAATATTAGCTCTCATGGTTGACTTTATTTAGTAATAATTCTTGTAATAACTCTTTTAAACTTACGGAAGCACAGGCTATACATTTGTCGGCAGCGCCATAATAAATATATAATGAATCGTCGAATAAGGCTGTCCCTGTTGGAAAAACCACATTGTTTACCACACCATTTAATTCATAATCAAATTCGGGAACAAACAAAGGATCTATCAAGCGAGCAATAACTTTAGTAGGGTCATTAATATCTAATAATGCTGCTGCTGTGGAATAGATATATCCCTCTGAAGTATCATAAACGCCATGATAGATAATCAACCATCCTAATTCGGTTTCAATGGGGGGTGCGCCAGCACCAATATATCCTGATTCGTGATTTACTCCTATCGGATCCATTACAATATGCTCGTTTAAATGCAGGAAGTACTGATCCCAATACTCTTTGGTGAGTTCGTCCAAACTATTGACCATAACCAACTGAATACCTGGACGAATACGATGAAAAAAAGCTAACTTACCTCCTATTCTTCTTGGAAAAAAGAGTACATCTTTATCCCATAGATAAATGCCTTCATTAACTTCAAAGTGACGCACATGTCGGAAATATTTAGCATTCACCAAATTATTACATTCAGCCAATCGCTTGAATTCATCGAAAGTAATTCTTGGAACGATAATCCCACCTCTTTCAAATGTTTTTAAATCGGTCGATGTGGCTAAAGCTCCCAAAGCATTTATACCATTATAAGCAGTATAGGTTATATAGTAAACGCCATCAATCTTGACAATTCGTGGGTCTTCAATTCCTTTGGATGCATCTTCAGAATAAGGAATCATTAAAGGTGTATCATCTCTTGCTACTACTGTTAATGGTCCGTCTAACTTACAATATCCTATTGTTGAATAGTTACCATTTCTAACGGCTCTATACAACATGTGAATAGTGTTTCCTTCTTGATATATGCCTGGATTTAATACACTATCATTTTCAAATGATAAGTCTGTTTTTTTTAGAATTACACCGTGTTTTGTAACTTTTATCATAATGTTTGAATTTAAAGAATAAAAAAAACGCAGGAATTTAAAATTCCTGCGCTTTTAATTGGCTCTTACATGTATTCGTAGTATCACGTAAATTCTACGTTGCCCACATAATCAAGTCAAAATTATACTGTTGCAGGTTGCACTTTTTTAATGATGTTTATTATCTCTTCACGTTTTTTGTGAAGGCGTAGTTCCATTCTTTTAATCAAATCATCTTCCCTTCCACGTTCAAATTTTAAATCCGAATCAGTAAGGTTTGGATATTTGTCTTTTAAATCATCTGCTTGTTGGCTCCAATCTCCAGAAATTTTTAAAGCTTCTGTACTTTTATTGTGTTTTGCTTCCATGATGTTGATTCTTTAAATGTTGCTTTCTTATAGTACAAAGATGCGTTGATTAGCAGCATGAATTATTACAATCAAATTTCTAATTATTACATATATCTCACATTTACAGATTTTTATATACAAAAAAAGCACTATGATTACATAGTGCTTTTTTATACTTAAACTATTTTACTAAATATTTTCTAAATTCTGATTGCGTTTTTGTTTCAATTGTTTGAAAAAAGTTGGAGAGAGCCCTGTATGTTTTTTAAATTGACTTGACAAATGGGCTACACTACTATAATTGAGAATATAGGAAATCTCTGTGAGGTTCATTTCATCATACAATAGTAGTTCTTTAACTCGTTCAATTTTATGTTGTATAATAAATTGTTGAATTGTAATCCCTTTCACTTCAGAAAACACATTGGACAAATAGGTGTAATCTTGATGCAATTTTTCACTAATATAATCAGAGTAATTTACTTTCGGTATCTCATCCGTATAATGTACCATTTCAATGATTACATTTTTAATTTTTTCTATTAGAATTGATTTCTTATCATCTAACAGTTCTAACCCAGAAATAGCAAGGTCTTTTTTTAACTCAATAAATTTATTAGGTGATATATCCTCTAATATTTCAACCATACCCAAATCTACAATAACATAGTGCAATCCTAACTTTTTTAATTCTTCTTTAACCAACATTTTACAACGAAGACTAACCATATATTTTATGTAAAGTAGCATATAGTTTGGGTATGTTTTACACAAATTAATTCGTGTTTATTTTGTTAATCCTCATAACCACTTTTGATTACAGTTGAAATCATTTTGAATTGCACATTGGCATTAAAATGATGTTTAGAATGCGCAGGAATAATGATTCCTTCTCCTAATTTTAATTTGAATTTTTTATCATTAATAGTCAATTCAGCTACACCATCAATTATTTGAATGTAGGTGTCAAATGGTGATATTTTTTCATCTAATTCTTCTCCTGCATCAAATGAGGAAACAGTTACATTTCCAGTCGTTTTTTTTATAATCGTTTTACTAACAACAGCGTTGGCCATATATTCAATAATTTCAACTACAATGTGG
>CAIRMK010000469.1 GCA_903879645.1 uncultured Bacteroidota bacterium | reverse complement strand
CGGGTCCTGGAGGCTCTAGTAGTGTTGGTTCATTAATAATTGCTAATGGGGGTGCTAATGGAGGTAATGGTACAGCTAGTTCAGGGGGTGTAGGGGGATTAGGAGGTACCTCTTCAGCAACTTTTAGTATTTCTGGAATTAATGGAACAAATGGAGATATTGGTAATTCAACTTATGGAGGGAGTGGTGGAAACGGTGGAAACGGTGGAAACGGTGGTGCATCGGGTTCATGTCCAACACCTGGACAATTTCCTGGAGGAGGGGGAAGTGGATATGGTTCAAATTGCGGAGGAGGAGGAAGTGAAACAGGTGGTGCAGGTAAAGTAATAATCTATTGGTAAAAATATAACTATGAAAAAATCAATCGTAATCCTTCTTTTCTTCATCGCTCTTGGTGCTAAGGCGCAGGGAAATTTGCAGTTTAATCAGGTTATTTATTATACAATACCATCACAAAGTTTTGCTGCCTCTGGAACAATAGCAACAGTTACAATATCAGCAGGTAAAGTTTGGAAAATTGAAGCGGCTTCTCACAATTCAGCTGGTGGTACTGTATGGTCTTTAAGAATTGGTAATTTTCTTCTTTATTCCAGTACTCTTAATGGTGGGGGTGGATTAAATTATCATCCGGATATTAATTTTCCAATTTGGTTACCTTCTGGAACTTATAATCTTCAGGTAAATTCTACTAATGGTGCCGGTACTTTTGAAGGTGCCGGATTGTCCATAATCGAATTTAACATTATTTAAAATGAAAAAATATTCCCTAATCCTTTTTTTCTTAATCACTCTTGGTGCTAAAGCACAGGGAAATTTGCAGTTTAATCAGGTGATTACCAAGTCAGGATATTTAACGTGTGGATCTTCCTCCGATGTATTAACAGTTCCTTCAGGAAAAGTATGGAAATTAGAGTATTATACTAATTCTAATGATGAAGGTGGTTTCCATATTTATATAAATAATATTCAATTTGTAAGTGGTACTGATTCAAGACCAGTTTGGTTAAAATCACAAGATAATTTGCGTTATTCACAAACTACTACAATATATGGTACTTGTTATCCTACCTATTATTTTCTCTCTATAATCGAATTCAACATAACACAATAAATCAATAAAACAATATGAAAAAATCAATCGTAATCCTTCTTTTCTTCATTGCTCTTGGTGCTAAGGCACAAGGTAATTTGCAGTTTAATCAAGTAATAAATTTAACAGCAGGAAGCAATTATACTGTACCTCCAGGTAAAGTGTTAAAAATTGAAAGCATATCCTATAATGGGAGTTCAGTTAATATGCCATTGACATCAACCATACTAATACCTTGTAATAATTACAATGCTCTGATTGGTCAGTATGCTGGTTTTGATTATTTAACTATTGCAAACTTAACTTTTTCGGTAGGTTCTCATACTGGTGCAGAGATTCATAATACACCTTGTGGTTGGGGAGATTTGAATCCGCCGTTTTTTACAGCATCTACTTCTTCTTTGCCTGCGGTTCCTGTTCCTATTTGGTTGCAATCTGGCAAATCTGTAAATATCAATTCTGGAACATTTCAAATCTTAATTTCAGGCATCGAATTCAATGTAGTTCAATAAATGAAAAAGTGCTTGCTAATAGTATTCCTAACTAGTTTAAGTACTCTATATGCCCAAGACAGCACATTTGTAAAAACAGTATTTGCAGGTAGTAAGCTAGAGGTGCCAAAGGGTAAAACCTGGGTTATAGAAAAAGCGTTTATCAATACTGGTGATGGCTATAATATACAAATAAACAATGCCAATTTCAAACCGCAGTACACCCAAAAAGAACCCCTACTAGTTCCTTCCTATATAGCCGAAATGGAATTATTGAGTGATAAAAATACCATCTGGTTTCAGTTGTACATCAAGCAAACAACTTCAAGCAGATAAACAATAGTTAGTGGGTTTTAATTGTAAGCTAAATGCTTACTAGATAAAGAGGATGCGCAAGTGTCCTCTTTTAAAACCTCTAAAACTATACCAATTACTTGATAAAAGTATTTCTGCTTTCACATTTAAAATTAAGAAACAATCCATAAAAAAAAGACAATAGAACATGAAAAAAATACTACTTATACTACTTGTTACAAACTCAATCATGAGTTTTTCACAAACATTAGATACCACTTTTGGCTCAAATGGCGGAATTGTTTTAAATCAATTTTCAACTTCAAATTCAGATGATTGGGTAACAGGAGCAGCATTGCAAACCGATGGTAATATTATTGTTATCGGCCGAACTTCTGACCAAATTGGTAACTATGGTTTTATTTCTAGAGTATATCCAACAGGAAGTTTAGATACTTCTTTTAATAATTATGGGTATCGTTCTTTTTCAAATATATTAGAAGCAGTGACTATTCAATCGGATGGTAAAATTTTGGTTGCAGGAGGATCTTTAGTTACAAGATTAAACACAGATGGTTCTGTAGACACTTCTTTTAATAGTACAGGAAGTATTGCTTTGACTATCAATAATTATGGCATGACCATTAAAACATTATCTATATTAAGTAATGGGAAAATAATTGCGGGAGGTTATGTAAGTAACGGAACAGATACTGATTTCGCTCTAGTTCGATTGAATAGTAACGGAACCATTGATACCCTTTTTGATTTAGATGGCAAGGCAACATTACCACTTTCAGGCTCAAATGAAGTATTATTTGCAACAGGAATTCAGATTGATGGTAAAATTGTAGTAGCAGGAAGAAGACAAACAACAGTGGGTACAACTACAACCACAGATTATATTATTTCTAGATTTAACACTATTGGAAGTTTAGATACTTCATTTGGAACTAATGGAATTGTGACTTCTACTACAGGAATTCAATCAATAGATTTTCAATCGGATGGTAAAATTGTAGTAGTAGGTAATAATAGTTTATCGTCTTCAACTTCTACCTTATATGCTAAACGTTATAATATTGATGGCTCTGTAGACGCTACATTTAATGTGGTAAACACAGGTTATGTAGGTTCATCAGGTATTTATAGAAAACCACAAATCAAATGTTTGAGTTCAGGAAAAATTTTATTCTCTGGCACTTACTCAAATTCAACGATGACTAATACCCAATTTGCTTTAAACCAGTACAATTCAAATGGTACTCCCGACACTTCTTTTTCTACAACGGGTACTGTTTATTTAGGTAATGCGTCTTTAGATGCTACTTATACTTCTTTATCCTCTTTTTTAATTGTTAAGCCTGACGGAAAAATCATCACTGGTGGTATTAATTACAATAAAACTACAGGTTCTGATTATAGAATAGAGTTTATTCAAACTTCTAATACAGGGGTAACAGAATATATTCGTGATTTCAATTTAAAACAAGGGACAGATGTTATAAATGGGGTTATAGAGCAACCTTATGGTAAAACGGTAGTAATG
>CAIRMK010000468.1 GCA_903879645.1 uncultured Bacteroidota bacterium | reverse complement strand
CTACAACCTACAACCTACAATCTAATTTACTTCGACGGCAATCATTCTAAAAAAGCCACTTTAGACTATTTTGAACTTTTACTTCCCACTATCACTAATGATACTGTTTGGATTTTTGATGACATCCATTGGAGTGTAGCTATGGAAGAAGCTTGGGGAATTATTAAAAAACACCCGAAAGTTACTGTGACAATTGATACCTTTCAATGGGGAATTGTTTTCTTTAGAAGCGAACAAGAGAAAGAACATTTTGTGATTAGAGCTTAAAAATAAATTTACAATTATTGTAACAAAAAACGGAATTTGATTACTTATATTTACATTCTGAAATCGTAATTCGTAATTTAATATTCATCATTCTCAATGGCAAATCCATTAATTAATATAACTAATATCAAACGTGATTTTGTTCTGGGTAGCGAAATTATCAACGTTTTAAAAGGTATTGATTTACAAATCAACAAAGGAGAATACGTAGCTTTGATGGGGCCTTCTGGTTCGGGAAAATCTACTTTGATGAATCTTTTAGGATGTTTGGACACACCAACATCAGGAAGTTATATCCTTAACGGGAAAGACGTTTCACAAATGCACGATGATGATTTGGCTGAAATTAGAAATAAAGAAATAGGATTCGTTTTTCAAACGTTTAATTTACTACCCAGAACAACAGCTTTAGACAATGTTGCCTTACCTATGATTTATGCAGGATATTCAAAATCAGATAGAAATAAGAGAGCTACCGAAGTATTAACTCAAGTAGGCCTAGACGATAGAATGGATCACCAACCCAACCAACTTTCAGGAGGACAACGTCAGCGTGTGGCTGTAGCTCGAGCTTTAGTCAATCACCCTTCTATCATTCTTGCGGATGAACCCACAGGAAATCTTGACAGTAAAACTTCAGTAGAAATCATGAAGCTTTTTGGCGACATTCATGCTGCCGGGAACACGGTAATTCTAGTAACTCATGAAGAAGATATTGCTAAATACGCTCATAGAATTATCCGTTTACGAGATGGATTGATTGAAAGTGATAACTTGAACGAAGGTCATTTGTAAAATTTGGAGTGAATCGTTCGGGCATTATCTGTAAACCTTATTCCCGCTGTCCATTATACACGATACCATTCCCATCGGGGCTAGTTGGTAATCCATTTTTATTTTTGTTATCTTTGAAAAAAGAAATTTCAGTTTAAAATATCCTTTAAACTCCTAAACTTTTAAACTTAAAATGAAAGTATACACAAAAACTGGTGATACCGGAACTACGGCTCTTTTCGGAGGCACTAGAGTTTCCAAACATCATATTCGAATAGAAAGCTACGGAACTGTTGACGAATTAAATTCACATATTGGATTAATTCGTGACCAAGAAATAAATTCCCATTACAAAGACGTTTTGATTGAAATTCAAGACCGCCTTTTCACCGTTGGAGCCATTTTGGCAACGCCACCTGAAAAAGAAACCTTGAAAAGTGGTGAAAAAAGACTTCAAAACCTTGGCATTAAAGAATCCGATATTGAATTTCTAGAACAAGAAATTGATAAAATGGAAGAATCATTACCGCCAATGACTCACTTTGTCCTACCTGGAGGACACACTACTGTGTCATATTGTCATATTGCTCGTTGCGTTTGCCGACGCGCAGAACGTTTAGCGGTTCATTTGAATGACATAGAACCAACTGATGAGCTTGTCATTAAATATCTAAACCGACTTTCTGACTACCTTTTTGTCTTGGCACGAAAGTTGTCTTTAGACCTGCGAGCTGAAGAAGTTCAGTGGATACCGAGAAAATAGTATTCAGTGGTCAGTTATCTGTAAGCAGTTGTGGTAATATCAGTAACTCCGAACACTTTAAACTGAATACGGAACACTTTAAAAAAAACGTTCTTAACTTTAATTAAAAATAAATCAATTTTTACTTGACTATTTCAGTTAAAAATTTATTTTTGCATAAATTATAAAATCGAAAGCAGATGTATTGGACATTAGAATTAGCGTCGTATTTAAGTGATGCACCGTGGCCTGCAACCAAAGATGAACTTATAGACTACGCTATTAGAGCTGGCGCTCCTTTAGAAGTGGTTGAGAATCTTCAGTCTATTGAAGACGAAGGTGAGATATATGAATCAATGGAAGAAATTTGGCCAGATTATCCAACTGACGAAGATTATCTTTGGAATGAGGATGAATATTAAAGAAAATAAACTAACACAACAGAAAAGAAAGTCTCCTTAGGGGCTTTTTTTTTGTTTAAATTTGCACTCCCAAAGTTTAGGGATTTTTAAAATAAAAAAATAAACCCAATTATGAGTTTCATAAATAGCATACTTAAAGCATTTGTAGGTGATAAATCTCAAAAAGATGTAAAAGCTACACAACCTTATATTACTAAAATAAAAGCATTAGAATCTTCTTTGATTGCATTGTCACACGATGAATTGAGAGCCAAAACTGCTGAATTCAAAGAAAAGATAAAACAAGCGCGTGCCAAACAAGACGCTGATATTGCTAGTAAAAAAATTGAAGCAGAAAATACTTCTGATATTGATTTAAGAGAAGATATCTACAATGCCATCGATGCTTTAGAAAAAGAAGCTTATGATATTTCTGAAAAAGTTTTGATGGAAATACTTCCAGAAGCTTTTGCAGTGGTAAAAGAAACGGCTAGACGTTTCAAAGACAATAGTACAATTACAGTTACTGCGACTGAAAAAGACAGAGAACTTTCTGCAACAAAACCTTATATTACATTAGTTGGAGACCAAGCCAATTGGGCCAACCAATGGAATGCGGCTGGAAAAGATATCACTTGGGACATGATTCACTACGATGTTCAGTTAATTGGTGGTATTGTGCTTCATGAAGGTAAAATTGCTGAGATGCAAACTGGGGAAGGTAAAACATTAGTGGCAACACTTCCACTCTACCTAAATGCTTTGACAGGAAATGGTGTGCACTTGGTAACCGTTAATGATTATTTGGCACGACGTGATAGTACTTGGAAAGCTCCATTATTTGAATTCCACGGGTTAATCGTAGATTGTATCGATAACCATTCTCCTAATACCCTAGAGCGTAGAAAAGCCTACGAAGCGGATATTACTTATGGAACTAATAACGAATTTGGTTTTGATTACCTAAGAGATAACATGGCACATTCGCCAGAAGACTTAGTGCAAAGAAAACATAATTATGCAATTGTCGATGAGGTCGATTCTGTATTAATTGATGATGCAAGAACACCTTTAATTATTTCTGGTCCAGTACCTGATGGTGACCGTCATGAATTTAATGAATTAAAACCAAAAGTTGAAAACCTATATAATCTACAACGTCAATTGGCAAATGGCTTTTTATCGGAAGCGAAAAAGTTAATTAAAGAAGGAAATGCAAAAGACGGAGGTTTCCAACTTTTAAGAGCCTATCGTTCGTTGCCTAAAAACAAAGCTTTAATTAAATTCTTGAGTGAAGAAGGAGTAAAAGCACTTTTACAAAAAACAGAGAACGAATACATGACCGACAACAACCGAAAAATGCCCTTGGTTGATGAAGCATTGTATTTTGTAATCGAAGAAAAAGACAATCAAGTAGAATTAACTGATAACGGAATCAAATTTCTTTCTCAAGATACCGATGAAACCTTCTTCGTTCTTCCAGATATCGGAACAGAAATTGCCAATATTGAAAAACAAAAATTAGAAAAAGACAAAGAAGCGGAAGCGAAAGAACATTTATTTCAAGATTTTGGAATCAAATCGGAAAGAATTCACACGTTAACGCAACTTTTAAAAGCGTATGCTCTTTTTGAAAAAGATGTGGAGTATGTTATCATGGATAACAAAATCCTTATCGTTGACGAGCAAACAGGTCGTATCATGGATGGTCGTCGTTATTCAGATGGACTGCACCAAGCAATAGAAGCGAAAGAGCATGTTACTATTGAAGCGGCTACCCAAACATTTGCTACTATTACTTTGCAAAACTACTTCCGTATGTACAGCAAATTATCGGGTATGACGGGAACTGCGGTAACAGAAGCAGGGGAACTTTGGGAAATTTATAAATTAGACGTAGTAGAAATTCCAACCAACAGAGGAATGTCTCGTAATGATAAAGAAGATTTAGTTTACCGTTCCGTTCGTGAAAAATTCAATGCCGTAATTGAAGATGTAACGCAATTATCACAATCAGGAAGACCGGTATTAATTGGAACAACATCAGTAGAAATTTCAGAATTATTGAGTCGTATGTTGAAAATGCGTGGTGTAGAACACAATGTATTGAATGCAAAAATGCACAAAAAAGAAGCTGACATTGTTGCTGAGGCAGGTAAATCTGGTGTCGTAACAATTGCAACCAATATGGCTGGTCGTGGAACGGATATTAAATTAACTCCTGAAGTAAAAGCGGCAGGTGGTTTAGCAATTATCGGAACAGAACGTCACGATTCGCGTCGTGTTGACCGTCAGTTGCGTGGTAGAGCTGGTCGTCAAGGAGATCCTGGAAGCTCACAATTCTATGTTTCGTTGGAAGATAACTTAATGCGTCTTTTTGGCTCTGATAGAGTTGCTAAAGTAATGGATAGAATGGGATTGCAAGAAGGTGAAGTGATTCAACATTCTATGATGACTAAATCTATTGAAAGAGCACAGAAAAAAGTAGAAGAAAATAACTTTGGTACTCGTAAACGTCTGTTAGAATATGATGATGTTATGAATGCACAAAGAGAAGTAGTATACAAACGTCGTCGTCATGCTTTGCATGGAGAGCGTTTGAAACTGGATATTGCAAATATGATGTATGACACTTGCGAAGTTATCGTGGGTGACAACAAAGGGAAAAACGATTTCAAAAACTTTGAATTTGAATTGATCCGTTATTTCTCGATTACCTCTCCTGTTTCCTCTTCGGAATTCGATAAGATGAACGAAATGGAATTGACCAGAAAAGTTTACCAAGCGGCGATGCACTATTATACGGAGAAGACAGATCGAAGTGCTCGTGAAGCCTTGCCTATCATCACTGATGTTTATAAAAATCCAAATAATCAATACGAAAGAATCGTTGTGCCATTTACAGACGGAATTAAATCGTTGAATGTGGTTACTGATTTGAAAAAAGCTTACGACACACATGGTGCGCAATTAGTTGCTGATTTCGAAAAGAATATTACACTAGCGATTGTAGATGAAGCTTGGAAAAAACATTTACGTAAAATGGACGAATTGAAAACTTCGGTGCAATTGGCGGTTCACGAACAAAAAGATCCTTTGCTTATCTACAAATTGGAAGCCTTCAACTTGTTTAGAAATATGTTGGATGGCGTAAATAAAGAAGTTATCTCTTTCTTATTTAAAGGCGATTTGCCACAGCAAAACAATACCATTCAAGAAGCACGTCAAGAAACTCGTAGAAAAGAAAATTACATCGAGTCTAAAGACGAAATTCCAAATAGTGATTCGTTAGCAGCGCAAAATCATGAAGCTGGACAAACACAACAACGTCAAGTAACGGAAACCATTGTACGCGATGCTCCAAAAATCAATAGAAACGATACTGTGACTATCAAACACGTGATGAGTGGTAAAACAGAAACTTTAAAATACAAAAAAGCCGAAAGCATGCTTGCTACTGGCGAATGGGTTTTAGTTCATGAATAAAAACCTTGTTTATCAATAAATAACAATCCTCAACTGTTCGTTCAGTTGGGGATTTTTTT
>CAIRMK010000467.1 GCA_903879645.1 uncultured Bacteroidota bacterium | reverse complement strand
TTTTTCAAGATGGTTTAAAAAATGCAAAATATACTCTTATTGCAGATGTTGTATGGATTTTTCCAGGTTGGGATATTGCAATGATGAAACAACCCGCTAAAGTTTCAATTAACTTTAAAATTGTTGAGACTGCTAATAGAAGCAATGTTTTAGTAGAAGTTACTAGCGAACATGCTCCTGGAGATAAATGGGGTAATAACTTCAGTAATGAATCAAGAATTGGAGAAGGTTTTGCTAAAACTGGTAAATCATTAGGTAAATTGATTGGTAAAGGTTTGAAATAATAGCTTTTTAAATACATAAAAAGAGCCTAAATTATAATAATTTAGGCTCTTTTTTATTATGCTTCTTGCTCAAGATGAATCATGTGAGCCATATTTTTAATTAGATTTTCGTGTTTCTTAACGAAAGGGTTATCTGCATCCCAAACATAACCTGCTAACACGGCACATATTTTTCTTTTGACATCGTGGTTTTCAGGTTGGTGGAAGAAAAGCGTTTGTAAGTTTCCGGTATACCATTCTTTTACATAGGTAGTAAACACTCCGATACCACTTTTCATATATTCGGTAAATTCTACTTCCCAATCAACGTTTTCGCCGCTTAATTGTTTGTGAATTAATTTTGCTGCTAACATTCCGGATTCAGTAGCAAAAGCCACTCCAGAAGAAAATACAGGGTCTAAAAATTCGGAGCTGTTGCCGGTTAAGGCAAAACCATCACCATACATTTTTTTGACCGAGCGCGAGTAGTTTTCTAATTTAACGGGTTCGAATAAGAAGTCAACTCCGCCAAATCGTTTTACGTAATAATCGGATAATTTAATAGCATTATTTAAGGCTTCGACATTATCTTTATTTTCAGAAAGGGAGTTGATGAATTCGGTTGGCCCCACAACACCTACGCTAGTATTTCCGTTAGAAAACGGAATTACCCATAGCCAAACTTGAGTTTCAAGAATATCAAAAGAGATTAAAGTTCCTTCTTCACCTTCAGGTCTGTTTATATCTTTTACATGGGTAAAAATAGAAGAGTGAGGATCAAGTTTTGAAGGCGTATCTAAATCTAACAGTCTTGGTAACACTCTGCCATAACCACTAGAGTCAATAATGAACTTAGCGTGAATTTCTTTTAAGTTGCCCTCTTTATCTTTTACGGTTGTAATGGAATTAGAACCTTCGAATCTTACTTCGATAACTTCGCTTTCAAACTCTAAATCAATTCCCATTTTAACTACTTCATTTGCTAAAACATTGTCGAAATCAGCTCTAGGTACTTGCCAAGTCCAATCCCAACCTTTAGAGAATTTATCACTAAAATCGAAAACACAAATTTCTTTGCCTCTTATAAAACGAGCTCCTAATTTTTTTTCAAAACCCATGGCATCTAAAGCAGGAAAAAAACCAGCTTCATCGAAATGGTCCATCACTCTAGGGATAAGGCTTTCTCCCACAACAAGTCGCGGGAACTTGGTTTTTTCAACAACTTTTATTTTGATTCCGTTTTTATTCAAATAAGAAGCGGAAACACATCCTGAAGGACCTGCACCAATAACTAAAACATCTATGTATTCCTTTAACATATTTATTTTTTTTCTTAATATTAATATTATCTTTACGACCTCAAATGTAAAGACATAATTTTAATATTAAAACAAAATATTCAATTATTTATTGAATAAAATTGGTAGTGAATATGAAGATAATAAATGAGTTTTTAAGCCTAAATGATTTTGTTTCAATCGTTTTTCAAAACGATACTGTAGCTGTTAGTAATGAAGTATTAAATAGAGTGGAAGAAAGTTTTGACTTTCTAAAAAAATTCTCCAAAAATAAAGTGATTTATGGTGTGAACACTGGGTTTGGACCCATGGCACAGTATAGAATTAAGGATAAAGATCAATTGCAATTGCAATATAATTTAATAAGAAGCCACTCTTCTGGCACAGGAAAGCCTTTGAGTCCTGTTTTTGTTAAATCCGCTATTTTAGCACGACTAAATACGCTTTCATTAGGAAATTCAGGTGTTAATTCGTCTGTAATTCATTTAATGAAAGAATTGATTAATAGAGATATTACGCCTTTGATTTTTGAACATGGTGGAGTAGGTGCGAGTGGTGATTTAGTTCAATTAGCGCATTTGGCTTTAGTTTTAATTGGTGAAGGAGAAGTTTTTTATAAAGGTGAAAGAAAATCGACTCAAGAGGTTTTTGAAATTGAGAAATTAACTCCTATTCGTGTTGAAATACGTGAAGGTTTGGCCTTGATGAATGGAACGTCTGTGATGACAGGTATTGGTATTGTGAATGTTTATAATTCTGAAAAAATTCTGGATTGGGCTATTAAATGTTCTTGTGCAATCAATGAGATTGTTCAGGCGTATGATGATCATTTGGGTGTTGAATTGAATGGAACAAAGCTTCATTTTGGACAGCAAGAAGTGGCCAAAAGAATGCGAGAAAATTTAGGAGACAGCACATTGGTTAGAAAAAGAGAAGATCATCTTTATACTAGTGAAAACACCGAAGATATTTTTAAAGAAAAAGTACAAGAATATTATTCTTTACGCTGTGTTCCACAAATTTTAGGACCTGTTTTAGATACTATCAAAAATGTTTCTTTGGTTTTAGAGAATGAGATTAATTCGGCCAATGATAATCCGATTGTTTGTGTGAAAACACAACATGTGTATCATGGAGGTAACTTTCATGGCGATTACATTTCGTTAGAAATGGATAAATTAAAATTAGTCATTACTAAATTGACTATGTTGGCAGAACGACAATTGAATTACCTTTTGAATTCAAAATTGAATGAGATACTTCCTCCTTTTGTGAATTTAGGTACTTTGGGATTTAATTTTGGTATGCAAGGTGTTCAATTCACGGCAACGTCTACCACGGCAGAAAGTCAGATGTTATCCAATTCTATGTATGTTCATAGTATTCCGAATAATAATGACAATCA
>CAIRMK010000466.1 GCA_903879645.1 uncultured Bacteroidota bacterium | reverse complement strand
ATCTCATTCATCTCCTGGCATTCTTCCTTGAATGGAGTGTTTTCCATACACCACTTCATCATGGGAAAGCGGTAACATAAAATTCTCGGTAAACGCGTACGTCATTGAAAACGTAATATCATTTTGATGGTATTTTCTATAGACACTTTCTTTAGCAAAATACTGTAACGTATCGTGCATCCAACCCATCATCCATTTCATTCCGAAGCCTAATCCGCCAAGGAATGTTGGTCGAGAAACCATTGGAAAACTGGTGCTTTCTTCAGCAATGGTTTGCACATCTGGGAAACTAGCATACACGGCTTCGTTGAAATCTTTTAGGAAACTGATGGTGTCTAGATTTTCTCTTCCTCCGTAAATATTTGGTTCCCACTCTCCGTCTTTTCTGGAATAATCCAAATATAACATGGACGCTACAGCATCTACACGAAGACCGTCTACATGGTAATGTTGCAACCAAAAAATAGCGTTGCTGATTAAAAACGAACGTACTTCATTGCGTCCATAATTGAAAACTAAACTTTTCCAATCGGGATGATAGCCTTTTCTTCTGTCGGGATGTTCGTATAAATTAGAACCATCAAAATAGCCTAATCCGTGGGCATCATCAGGGAAATGCGAGGGTACCCAATCCAAGATTACTCCAATTCCTGCTTGGTGTAATTTATCAACTAAAAGCATAAAATCTTGCGGTTTTCCGAAACGTGAGGTTGGGGCAAAATACCCAACCAATTGATAACCCCAAGAGGGATCATAAGGATATTCCATAATCGGCATGAACTCCACATGGGTAAAACCTGTTTCTTTTACATATGAAACCAATTGGTCAGCCAATTCAATATAAGTTAAAAACTTACCATCGGCGTTGCGTTTCCATGAACCCAAATGCACTTCATAAACTGAATAGGGTTTGTCTAGCGCGTTTTTGTCTTTGCGCGTGTCCATCCATTTGGTGTCTTTCCATTTGTAATCTAAATCCCAAATTACAGAGGCTGTGTGTGGTGGATGTTCGCAGTATAATGCAAATGGGTCGGCTTTTTCGGTAATGGTACCGCCGTTGTTGGATTGAATTTTATATTTATAAGTGGTGCCTTTGTCTATGCCTGGAATGAAACCTTCCCAAATTCCGGAAGCGTCCCAACGGACGTTGAGTTGGTGCTCGCCTTGTACCCAAAAATTGAAATCGCCTACTACAGAAACCGAGCGTGCTGATGGCGCCCAAACAGCAAAGTAAACGCCTTTTACGCCATTGACTTCGGTGATGTGAGCACCTAGTTTTTCGTATAGTCTGAAGTGTTTTCCTGCTTTGAATAGGTCGATGTCGAAATCGGTGAAAAGGGAATGTGGAAGTACTGGATTCATTTGATAATTTGGTTATTTGATGATTTGGTTATTTGTTTTGATGATTTGATGATTTGATTATTTTTAAAAATTTTTCATTATGGCGTTTATGTTGTTCCTGAGTGTATTTATATTATTCCTGAGAACATTTATATGATTTCTGAGAACGTATATGTTATTCCTGAGTAGTTTTTGACGTTCCTGAGTATATTTATATCATTCCTGAGAACATTTATATGGTTCCTGAGTTCGTTTATACTATTCCTGAGTAGTTTTTGGTGTTCCTGAGATGGTTTATATTATTCATGATTGCTTTATAATTTTATTATCTATTCAATTCAAATCCTAACTAGCCCCGATTGTAGTGGAAATCCTTTTCTTATGTTGCCTTCGAGTGCATTTCGAGAACCTCAATGTGCCGCCTCAGGCAACATAAGAAAAGATTGGAACGGAAAGCGGGAAAAGGAATTGTTGAAAATGCCCGAGCCATTCGCTTCAAATTCTCATTCCATTTCTAATACCCCATAATCGTTTGAATGCCACGCAACGGAATTACTGCCCATCGAGGGCGTGAATTTAGCTCGTAACCGAGTTCGTAAACGGCTTTTTCGAGGATGCAATATTTGAGTAAAAAGTTAATTTCGTGACTGTATCCAATGTTTAAATTACCCGATTGGGCTTTCTCGATATAGGTTTCTAGGAAGGTGCCCACCATGTATTTAAAGAGTAATTCTCCAGCTTTGAAGAGCTCTTCTTGGTCGAACGGATATTTATCGGCGTTATTGAAAATAGTGGCGTAGATGGCGTAATGAAAGGAACGGAACATTCCGGCAACGTCTTTCAGTGGAGGTTGTTTTACCTTTCTATCACGGATGGTGCTTTCAGGTTCTCCTTCAAAATCGAGGATGTAAAAATCATCACCATTGACCAACACTTGTCCCAAATGGAAATCTCCATGAATACGAATTCGTTCGGATTTCATTTTGGTCCAATCGAAATCTACAAAATGTTTACGGATTAGTTTTTTGTTTTCGAGGAATTGATTGGCTAATTCGAGTGCCATTCCGTCGAGTTTGTGCAAACTATTCTCGATGATGTTCAATCGGTTTTGGAATTGGTATAGCAAACGGTTTTTTAACCAAACGGTGTAATCGCCATTGTATGTTGTAGGCGTGAATGCGGTTTCATGAATGTCGCTTCCGAGTGCGATGTGCATTTCGGCAGTACGCATAGCAAGGGTTTGAATGCGAAGAAACAAACTCAAACCCACCCAGTCAATGATTTCGGGTGGAATTTCGTTAATTTTTAATCTCTTGAATAATTCTACTTTTGGAAGTTTGTCAATTTTGATTTTCTTTCT
>CAIRMK010000465.1 GCA_903879645.1 uncultured Bacteroidota bacterium | reverse complement strand
GAAATCAATAGTAAGATTCCAAGAAAGGATATGTTGAATATTCTATCAGAATTTGTTGGTTATTCAGGTTGGGATGAGTTTATTTTTGAAAATAAAACATTCGAAACAAAGGAATCGAAAGGAACCAATAAATTGAAATGGATTTTTGTAATGGTTATAGCTATTGTATTTAGTATTATAATTTTCTACGCATTAAAAAGTCCTGAAATTAAAACTATTCAATTGAACAATGAATTCACTAATGAAAAAATAAAATCAGATGAAGTGAAAGTAGTTCAAGTGAATGATTCTATTTTTCAACCACTAAAGGTCATAGATGGAAAAGTTCAAATAGAAAACACAACCAACAAGAAATCAAAATTGATTGTCAAAAGTCCGTTTTATAGAACCAGAACAATTAATTTAAACTCTAATAGTTCCGTTTCAAATACATTAAGTAATGTAACATTACAACCCGATGATTATGCCATGATGCTCAAAGCTTTTATGTTGTCTGATATTAAAGATTGGCAAACACGAAAAGAACAATTGAATATAATTTTAGCAGACAATTTGGAAGTTATCGTGATGCTTAAAGAGGATTTAGGTGCAGAATATTTTAACAAAAAAGAATTCTCTCAAAAATTAATTATACCCACAGCATCATTAAAAAAAATGAAGATTGTAGAAATTAAAAATGACGAAAATAAAAAAATTCAATTCATTAGAATCAAACAAGAATAAGAAATGAGCAGCAAATTTTTACTTATCGTTGTTTTATTTTGTGGCTTTTTAGGTAAAGCTCAAGAAGCTAATAAAGAAGAAAGTGTTTCTGTAAAAAAAGTGGCATCACAATCTTTGAACCAGAAGTTTTCTTCTAAAGTGTTATATGCTTATCAAGAAAATTCTAAATCAAAAATAGATGATTTGTTTTCTTATTTTCAAATGCTTACGGATGCTAATTTAAAGACGGATTTAAAAAAAGAAGTAATTGACAACATTCATTTATTATTTCAAAATCCAAATGTATTAGTGATTGATTTTACTTCTGATTCATTGAATAAAATTCCGTTACAACAATTCATCCAAAAATTATTGATTTCGGAACCTATTAGTTTTAGTGTTTCTGATGAAGTTACGTATGATAGTGTAGCGTATCAAAGCTGGAACACTAATTATATTATAACTAAAAGAAAATTAGGAATTGTTACCAAAATGAATGTAACAGAGAAAGTGTTTTTTTATGAAACATCTAAACAATTTGGTATTGACACTAAAGTGGTAAACGCAACACTTTTAGGAGCGATGAATTAATTACTTAATATTTCGCAATGCCTCTCGCTGGCTTAACGGTTTTAAATTAGTTGCATTTACATAGTTCATAACACCACTAGGATTGTATCGACTATAATCGCGTAAAGCCCAACCAATGGCTTTTTGGATAAAGAACTCTTTTGATTCTTTGTGTTTTTCACATTCGGCTTTCAGTAATTCGAAATTTGTTTTTTCTTTGTAACTCAACTGGAAAATAATAGCGGTCCGATTGAGCCACATGTTATCCGCGTTGGAAAAACGTTCAATGACTTTAAAAGTTTCATGAGGGAATTGCTGTAAATACCCACCCACCAGATATTTGGCGATTGTATCTACAGAATCCCACCACGAGTGGGTAATCAAGAGTTTTTCTATGAGTAGTATGTCTTCTAGAACGTAGTTCTTTTTGATTTCTTTCATCAGAATTTCAATTCCACAATAATGGAATTCGCGTTCGTTTTTTTGGTAAAGTTCCCAGGCAATGGTGCGGTAATTCTGCTTGATTTCCACTTTGTGTTTTTCGCAATTGAATTTAAAAATGGCTCTTCGTTTGTCAGTTTTAATACCGAGGTACGAGAAGTTGTTTTTCATGTACTTCTCCATAGGAAGGGCTAATGTACTGTTGGCATTTTGATGGAAATCGTGTTCTAAGTTGGTTATGAAATTCATAAGTATAGTATTAAAATCCGACGGCTTTATCATCACCTCGATAATCGGCTCCTGCTTCCAGTTTTTTATTG
>CAIRMK010000464.1 GCA_903879645.1 uncultured Bacteroidota bacterium | reverse complement strand
TGAGTTGGGTCAACTAATGGTTTTTCATCTCCTTTTAAGAATGTAGCAATACTCGCATTTTTCTCTTTATAGATTTTTGCGATGTCTTGCAAACTTGGACCAACTAATTTAACATCTGGTTTATGGCAAGTTATACAAATCCCTTTTCCTTCAAAGATTTCTTTTCCTTTTTCGGCTAATGGGAACGCAGAATTATCTGGTTTTGTGGTTTCTGTGGTTTCTTTTTTCCCAAAGTCTTGGTCGTCTTTTTTGCCTCCGCAACTGATTGTGAAAACGAATATGGTTACAAATAAAAGAGTTTTTATAATTGTTTTCATTGTTTATATATTGAAAATGTAATCAAAATTAGTGCTATTTTATAGGGTTAATTATGATTTTTATCATTAAATTATTTACTTAATAAAATAGCTGCTTCTTTAGCAAAATAAGTGGAGATTAAACTAGCTCCTGCTCTTTTAATACACATTAATTGTTCCATCATGATTTTGTCGTTGTCTAACCAACCTCTTTCGGAAGCGGCTTTAATCATTGCATATTCACCCGAAACATGGAAAACTGTTACTGGAACATTCACGGCATTTTTTACTTCGCGAACAATGTCTAAATAGGCAATTCCTGGTTTTACCATGACCATATCAGCACCTTCTTCAACGTCCATCAATGCTTCTTTGATGGCTTCGATGCGGTTGGCGTAATCCATTTGATAGGTTTTTTTATCTTTAGGTACTTCAACATCCGCTTCTCTCGGTGCACTGTCTAAGGCATCACGGAAAGGACCGTAAAATGCCGATGCATATTTAGCTGAATAACTCATAATGCCCACATTTGTAAATCCTGCAGCATCTAAACCTTGGCGCAAACGCAATACGCGACCGTCCATCATATCGCTTGGTGCTACGAAATCGGCTCCTGCTTGTGCATGAGAAACTGCCATTTTCACAAGAGCCTCGTTGGTAGCATCATTGGCGACATCACCGTTTTCGATGATGCCATCATGGCCGTAAATGGAGTATGGGTCTAATGCTACATCTGGCATGACTATCATTTCTGGACAAGCGGTTTTGATGGCTTTGATGGCTCTTTGCATTAATCCGTTCGGGTTCCAAGCTTCTTTTCCTGTATTGTCTTTTAGACTTTCGTCCACTTTTACATAAATGTTTACGGCACGAATTCCTAATGCGAAAAGTTCTTTTACTTCTTCGACGGTTAAATCGATGGAGCGACGGTAAATACCAACCATTGAAGGGATTTCAATTTTTACATTTTCTCCTTCTGCAATAAACATTGGAAACATAAAATCACTTGGACTTAATGTGGTTTCGCGAACTAAAGAACGAATTGATTCGTTAACGCGTAATCTTCTGCCTCTTTGTAATGGGAACATAATATTTAATAATTAATAATTGACAATTGATAATTATATCCAGTCAATAGGTTTTTCTAATATTTTGATTAATTTTTCTTCTTCACTTCCGGCTTTTGGATGATGGTTATAGTGCCATTGCACGTGTGGGGGTAATGACATTAAAATGCTTTCAATTCTTCCGTTGGTTTTTAGTCCGAAAAGGGTGCCTTTATCGTGTACTAAATTGAATTCAACATATCGCCCACGACGAATTTCTTGCCATGTTCTTTGTTCTGGCGTGAATTCTAAATTTTTTCTTTTTTCTACAATTGGAACATAAGCTTCTAGAAAACTGTTGCCCACTTCGGTTACGAAATTGTACCAATCTTCCATTTTCATTTCGCTTGTTTCTTTGCAATAATCGAAAAATAATCCGCCAAGACCACGAGATTCATTTCGGTGTGCGTTCCAGAAATAAGCATCGCATTGTTTTTTATATTTTGGATAAAATTCTGGATTGTGTTTGTCACAGGCCGTTTTACAGGATTGATGAAAATGCTTTCCGTCTTCTTCAAATAAATAATACGGTGTTAAATCCTGTCCGCCTCCAAACCATGAATTGATTACATTGCCGTTATCATCATACATTTCGAAATAGCGCCAATTGGCATGAACGGTTGGCACCATAGGACTCTTCGGATGGATTACCAAGCTCAATCCGCAAGCAAAGAAATCGGCTTCGCCCACATTAAACATTTTTTGCATGGCTTCGGGTAATTTTCCGTGAACCGCAGAAATGTTTACGCCTCCTTTTTCAAAAACTTCTCCGTTTTCGATTACTCTTGTTCTTCCACCACCCCCTTCTGGCCGTTCCCAAATGTCTTCTCGGAATTTAGCAACGCCATCCACTTCTTCTAGTTTAGAAGTGATTTGGTCTTGGAGGTTTTGTATGTAGGTATAAAATTTGTCTTTCATGATAAATCTCAGCATTTATTGAGGTTCCGTGTATTCAAAATAACTTTCCGCCTATTCAAAATTAAATTCCGTGTATTCAAAATAACTTTCCGCCTATTCAAAATTAAATTCCGTGCATTCAAAATAACTTTCCGTGTGTTACAAATTAGCTTCCGCCTATTACAAATTAATTTCCGTGTATTGCAAATTAGTTTCCGTGTTTTACAAATTAGCTTCCGTCTATTAAAAATTAATTTCCGTGTATTGATACCAATTAGTCTTCTTATAAAAATTTATTTTCCGCTCTATTATTATTAATTTTCATATTCTAAATAACATGATAATTAGTAAAATTATTATAGGTATAAAAACGAATATTAAATCAGAATATATTTTAACCTTTAAATAAAAATTTGCAAATAAAGTATATATCAAAGTACTAATAAATATCAAAATTGAAAAAATAATTATTCCAATAATAAAATAGCCAGCACCATCAGGTGAATTTTTTCCAAATTCTGAAACGCAAAATATAAATTGATACAAAATAAAACTCGACCAGATTAAATTAACAATAATTGGAATTTTATTGAGCTTATTTATTATTCTTATTTTCATTATTGATTATACTCCTTCACCGCTTCTACAAAAGCTTTGGCATGATCCACAGGAATATTGGGTAAAATTCCGTGACCAAGATTTACTATGTAATTGTCTTTTCCGAATTCGTTAATCATTTCGTGAACCATTTTTTTGATGGTTGGAATTGGAGAAAGCAAACGACTTGGATCAAAATTTCCTTGTAATGTGATTTTTCCTCCTGATAAATATCGTGCGTTTTTAGCTGAACAAGTCCAATCCACACCAAGAGCTGATGCTTTTGATTGTCCCATTTCACCTAAAGCAAACCAGCAACCTTTTCCGAAAACGATAACCTTGGTTTCGTCGGCCAAAGCTTCTACAATTTGGTTGATGTATTTCCAAGAGAATTCTTGATAATCCACTGGAGATAACATGCCTCCCCAAGAATCGAAAATTTGAATGGCATTACATCCTGCTTTTACTTTTTCTTTCAAGTATAAAATGGTTGTATCCGTTATTTTTTGCAATAAAGTATGTGCTGCAATTGGGTTTGAAAAACAAAATCCTTTGGCAATATCAAAGCTTTTTGACCCTTTACCTTCCACCGCATAACAGAAGATTGTCCATGGTGAACCAGCAAAACCAATTAAAGGCACTTCATCGTTCAGCATTTCTTTGGTTAATTTTACGGCATCCATTACATAACCCAAAGTTTCTTGAATATTGGGAACAAAAACTTGATTTACTTGTTCCATCGTTCGGATTGGATTTGGAATAATAGGTCCCAAATTGTCTTTCAATTCCACATGAATTCCCATTGCTCGAGGCACAACCAAAATATCTGAAAACAAAATTGCAGCATCTGGTTTTACAATTCGAATAGGTTGGACTGTGATTTCTGCTGCCAATTCTGGTGTTTCGCAACGAGTGAAGAAATCGTATTTGTCTCTTAAAGCTCTGAATTCTGGTAAATATCTTCCTGCTTGACGCATCATCCAAACGGGTGGACGTTCTACAGTTTCGTTGTTTAAAGCTCTTAAAAATAGGTCGTTTTTAATCATGTCTTTTTTATTTAGACCTGACAGGTCTCATTTCTAATTATAATATTCAATTAATTCATTAATTACATTTTCCACTGATGGTTTGTCTGCAATTATGATGTTTTTTATTTTTTTATTTTCTAATGCTTCTGCGGTGGTTTCTCCGATGCAAAAGCACATTTCGTCTTTAATCGTATTTGATTTTAAATAACTTTCAACTGCTGACGGACTGAAAAACAGTATTCCATCTAATTTTTTGGTTATTTTTTTTGAGGTGATATTCGTTTCGTATACTTCAATTTCATTGAATGTAATTCCGTTTTCTTTTAAGGTTTCTGGTAAAACATCTCGACGTAAATTTCCACTGAAAAAGGTGAAACTTTCATTGGAATAAATGAGTGAAATTATTTCGGCTAAATCAGAGGCATAGCCAGTGTAAGCTATTACATTAAATCCATTTTCGGTCAATACATCTTTGGTTTTCATTCCGACAGAAAATACATTTTTTGTTTTTAGCTCATCACATTTTGAATGTTGTAAAATACTTTGAACCGCATTTTGACTTGTAAAAATCAGATTGTCGTTGACTTTTGAAAGTTCAAAATTCTTGATTTTAGTTTCGATGAAATCCTCTTCAATTAGATGAATATTGGCGTCGAGTAAATCTTGCTTTTGATTTGATAAAAGCTTTTTGGTGGATAATATGTTGATTTTGTTTGTCATTTTATTTGGAACACAGATTTGAGAAATTTGAGAAATTTATTTTTTTAAAATCTTTTTAATTTCCGCCATTACTTCTGTTCCGCCGTTATTTAAAATATCTTGAGCGGAATTGAAACCTAGCTTTTTCCATTCTGAAATAGCTACTATTTTTTCTACTTCTAATTTCTGTTTTCCATCGATAGATAATAGAACCCCTTTGAAATCTATAGTATCTTCTTGTTCATTGTATTTTGCAATGGCACCAATTGGTGCAGTGCATCCACCTTCCAATGTTTTTAGAAATTGTCTTTCTATATAAGTACAGATTTCAGTTTCTATGTGATTTAGTTGCGATAATGCGTCTAAAGTAAATTCATCTTCAGCCATTGCAACAACAACCATTGCACCTTGAGCAGGTGCTGGAATCATCCAATCTAGATTGATAAAATTCTCTGGTTTTAAGTTGATTCTTTCTAATCCTGCTGCTGCAAAAACGGCTCCACTCCAATCACTTTCGTTGAGTTTTTGCATCCTTGTATTGACATTGCCACGTAAATCAACTACAGTGTGATTGGGATATTTGTTCCACCATTGTGCTTGGCGTCGTAAACTTCCAGTAGCAATTGTAGCTTCTGTTTCAAGAAAATTGGTGTTTCCTTTATGAACCAAAATATCTAAAATATTGGCTCTTTCCAAAACAGCAGCTTGTACAATTCCAATTGGTAAAGCTGTTGGGACATCTTTCATGGAATGTACGGCAATATCCACTTGACCGTTAATCATTGCAATGTCTAAAGTTTTGGTAAAAATTCCTGTAATTCCAAGTTCGTAAAGAGGCTTGTCGAGAATAATGTCTCCTTGTGATTTTACGGCTATAATTTCAGTTTTATACCCTAAATCGTTTAGTTGTTTTTGAACTGTGTGTGCTTGCCAAAGTGCTAATTCACTATCACGAGTTCCTATTCTTATAATTTTACTCATTATCTTGCCACCGTTTCTATTTGAAAAATTTTCTCAATCCATTCAATACTTTGATCGACTACAGTATTATCATCTTTTAAATGATTTGCAAAATGGTTGGTGATTTTTTGAATAATTCTAGCGCTAATAATTTCTGCTTGTTCTTCATCGAAATTAGTAATCTTTTTGCGTTGAAAATTCAATTCACCATCTTTGATGGAGTTCAATTTTTCTTTTAGCGCATTAATAGTTGGAGCAAATTTTCTTTGTTTTGTCCAAGCGAGGAATTCTTCTTTTATTTCTTCAATAATGGCTTCGGCAGCTGGAATATGAAGTTTTCTATTTTCTAAAGTTTCATCTGTCATTTGTGATAAATGATCCATGTGTACTAATGTAACTCCTGCTAAATCTTTTACATTTTCATGAACATTTTTTGGAATGGACAAATCTAAAATCAAT
>CAIRMK010000463.1 GCA_903879645.1 uncultured Bacteroidota bacterium | reverse complement strand
TTCTTATTTCTTAGCAAAGATATAATCACCTCCCACATGGCCTGCTAATTCTAAGGTACCATAGCGTGGTTCAGTTTTTGTTTCTGTCATTACGGCTTCCATGATTTGTGTGATAAACATTTTTTGGGCAGTTAGGTATTTTTCTTTGTTATCAGTCAATGCTTTGATAAGGTATTTCATAAATACACTTTCGTCGGGTACTTCGGTATCATTACCTGATGTAATTGCAACTCTACTGATTTTTTCATTCATAGTTTGCATTGCCAATGGCGCATCTTTTCCAAGTGAGCGCGTTTTAAACACCCCTCCTGAAAAGCATGCATCTGTAATTAATAATGTATGACGAGAAGGAAGTTTTGCAATCAAGGTCAAAACGTCTTTATTAGGCAACCAAGTATTCGGGTCATTTCGTTTGGCATCTACCAATAACCAGTAGCCTTTTTTCTCTTTTTCTGCCCAAGTTCCATGGCCTGCATAAAAGATAACCAGATTATCCTCTGGTGCAATACTTGTAGATAGTTCTAATAACTGTCGTTTGATATCATTAGCCGTAGGATTGAACAATGAAATGATATTGCTTTCATCAAAACTATAGTCTTTTTTAAGAATCAATTTCAAACGAATGGCATCTTGAATTGGATTTTCTAAAGATGGAATGCTAAGGTCATTATAATTTTGTGCGCCAATCAAAAGGCAGTAATTTTTACCCTCTTTTTTAGTAGCAAGCACTATTCCTTTGTCTACAGCAGCTGCTTTTCGTTGTATGGTAAACGTTTGTGTGCCACTGTTTCCTGCACCATCTGTTGCTACAATAGTAATTTGATTGGCACCCTCTTTTAAATTGATATTTCCCCAAAAGTCACCACTTGCTTGTGCATAAACCGCTTGACCATTAATGGTTACTGATTTTAAACCCGAAGGGTCTTGAGCACTACCTTTAACCAAAATGTCATTTGATTTAGCAATAACTTCTAAGCCACGAGTGTTAGCTGGTTCGGTAACGGTAATTGTTGGTGGTGTCTTATCAGTAGCGGTGGTAGTGGCAACTACCGATTCAAGTTTTGCCAAAGCTTTTTGAGCAGGCTCATAATCAGGATAAAATAGTAACGAAAGATTATAGGCATCTCTAGCTTTTTCATATTGTTTTAAACCTGCATAAGCATCACCCATTGCTTTATAAACTTCATGCTTATTAATATAATGCAATTCTTGCCCCTTAAACATTCCATTTGACCTATTGTTTAAAGCTTCGTCCAGGTGTTTTAACGCTTCGTCATTGTCTTTTTTGCTTACATCAATGACAGCCAAGTAATAATAGAAATCATTTGTTGTTTCCATGTATTTTTTACATTCTTCAAAATTATGAAGAGCAGCTTCTTTATTGCCCAGTAACGCATTGATTTTAAATAAACTTTTATTATAAAAATAAGGATTATTTTTATCTTCTTCATTTATTTTTTTTGCCATTTGATAATCCTCTTTAGCGATATAATAACTTACCAAAGAGGCATTTTTTGGATACATATTTGGATAATTCGTCAGATCCAATGCTTTAATCAAACCAATTGCTTTGTCGTAATCTTTTTCTAAACCTGCTAATGCGATAGGGTTTGTCATTTTAAAAAATTTATCCATATCAACTAAAACTTTCTTATCCATTTTAAAATCTATAGCTAAACCAGTTTTAATCCAATAAATATAATCCGGAACAGATCCATATTGTTTATAAAACTCTCCTATATGAATAGTAACTCTAAACTGTACACGTTTCTTGTCTTCTAGTCGTACTTTTTGAACTCGTTTTCCATTTAGTAAATCAACTGGTTGATTATCTATAACAAATAATTTGGAATCGGGCATTGAAACTAATTTAGCATAGAGTATATCCATAATAGTTTTAGCTCTTTGGAAATCAGACATTGCACATATCTCTCTTAAATAGGCAATAACATCAAGAGTAGGATAAGAATCTATTGATTGCCTAATGATTTTATCCGCTTCATTTACCTCTCCTTCTTTTAGTTTTTTTACAGCTTCATAAACTAAAAAATAGGCTTTTTTATATTCTTCACTAGGTTCTACAGCTTCACTTAGTCCTAAAGTTTTTTCCATTTCTTTATTTTGAGCTTTTTCAGCATCTGTCTGGGCTTGTAGTTTTCCTAAAAATAAAAGGCTTATAACTAATGATATTTTTAAAATCTGTTTCATGGGTAGTATTTAAAAGTAGAGAAATGAATTGTTATTTAATTAGTGGTGTTCCATGGTTACTAGCAACGGAATGATGGTTTTACCTTTACTAAATCCTTTAAAAGAGATGGAGGAGGATGTGTAGGTTATATTATTTTGGTCTACTAATTGGCTTCCTAACACTTTGTTTATCTTATCGCTAAACGAACCTTCTTGTTGCGCTATCTTGGAAATTAGTTCGTTTATATTCAATGCGTTTCTGCTGTATAGCACGCATAAAATATCTGCACCAGGCTTACTATCAAATTGAATAAAATGGTCTTCATCAGGAATTGAGACTTCATTTTTACTATCGGTTAATGCGGCACATATGCTTTCATCGTATGGGAATATTGGTACAATTTCATTACTTAAATCAGTACTCAAAGCATAGACATATGCAGGTTGATTGTTTGATATATATATTCTAAATCGGGTTCCATAAGTATAGGCAGTTGTGGTAGCATAAGTAGTATTGGTAGCAGTTACAACAGACTGAACAGGCATAGTTGTGCCATCAACCAACTGTAGTCTAATTTGCCCTGATAAGTCAGGTACTTGAGGTTTAGGTTCTGGAAGATCTACAAATTGAAAAGCATATTTTGTAAACTTTACAAAATCAGCATATTTAATCCATACATAGCCTTTGTTTCCCCAACTAGTGCCCCAACTGTTTTGAATTTCAAAAGCGCCGCCATATTTGTTGTCATCATATCCTACTACACACATTGCATGTCCACCATAAGAAGGTAATGGTTCTTCTGTTGGGTTCCAAACTTCGCCGCAATTCTGAAAAGAATCAGGACAAAGCATTCCAATGACTACGGGCTTTTTTTCATTTATCGATTTACGTACTATTTGAATTTTTAACTGAGGTCCTTCTTCTATATCAAACAGTCGTAAATAATCTTTAATTTTAAACTCTGATGCTGATTCTAATTGACCACTAGTAACAGCTGGCAAACACATGCCTGGTGTTGCTGCTACTTTTAGTGCTCCTTTTTCTTTTAGTATAGTAAAAGCATCTGCAATAGACGAACCTCCTTTACAAATAGTATCTTGAGGTCTAAGTAATCTAAATAAAAACGGAGCTGAATAAGCATTTTTATTTATCACATTACTATCAGTCCAATTATTTTTTACCGCTTCTGCAATAGTTCTGCCACAATAGGCAACCGCCCATGACGTGCAAGTTCCATAGTCCCCTTGATTTAATGGTGTAGGTGCATATTTTTTTAAACTAGCAGCTGCAGGAACAATTTCTAATCCACGGGTTAGCTTTGCTTTTTTGGGAATAGACGAATAAGAAGAATCATCAAAATCCATTCCTCTGTATTTTTTTTGTGCAAAAGAGTTAGTTGAAAAGAACATTAACAAT
>CAIRMK010000462.1 GCA_903879645.1 uncultured Bacteroidota bacterium | reverse complement strand
CCAAAAGATATTCCCGAGATACTCCCGACATATCCCCGACATATCCCCGACATATCCGCGGTGCACTGCGGTAAAAAACATCTAAATCTTTAATTGAATTACAAATTGCCTCATTTTTAAATTATCATTATCTTTGCACGCTTAAAATATATTATATATGCAACTTTCCGAACAAGAAATTATCAGAAGAGAAAAACTTGAAACCATACGTGCTCTTGGAATTAATCCTTATCCTGCAGATTTATTTCCTGTAAATCATACTTCAAAAAAGATTAAGGATAATTTTCAAGAAGGAAAGAACGTTATTGTTGCTGGTAGACTTATGAGTGTTCGTGATCAAGGGAAAGCTTGTTTTGCTGAACTACAAGATAGCGAAGGTAGAATTCAAATGTATTTCAATCGTGATGTAATTTGTCCTGATGAAGATAAAACCATGTACAATCAGGTGTTTAAAAAACTAACAGATTTAGGAGATTTCATTGGTATTGAAGGGGAATTATTTACCACTCAAGTAGGTGCTAAATGTATTCGTGTCTCAAAATTTACTTTTCTGAGCAAAACATTACGACCATTACCATTACCAAAAGTTGATGAAGACGGAAAAGTTCATGATGCTTTTAATGATGCTGAATTAAGATACAGAATGCGTTATGTGGATTTAGTAGTAAATCCAAATGTTAAAGAAGTTTTTATCAAAAGAACAAAATTGTTCACAGCAATGCGTAACTTCTTCAATACAGCAGGTTATATGGAAGTTGAAACTCCGGTTTTACAATCTATTGCTGGCGGAGCTGCCGCTCGTCCTTTTATTACACATCACAATAGTTTAGATATTCCATTATATATGAGAATTGCCAACGAATTATATCTAAAAAGATTGATTGTTGGTGGTTTTGATGGTGTTTATGAATTCTCTAAAAATTTCCGTAACGAAGGTATGGACAGAACCCACAATCCGGAATTTACTGCTATGGAAATTTATGTGGCCTACAAAGACTACAATTGGATGATGGAATTCACAGAAAACTTATTAGAATATTGTGCTAATGAAGTAAATGGAACTACAGAAACAATTTTTGGAGAGCATAAAGTTAATTTCAAAGCGCCTTATGCTAGAGTTACGATGACACAATCAATAATAGATTTTACTGGTTTTGACATTTCCGGAAAAAGTGAAATAGAATTATTCGAAGCTGCTAAAAGTATGGGGATTGATGTGGATAACACAATGGGGAAAGGAAAATTAATTGATGAAATATTTGGAGCAAAATGTGAAGGAAACTATATTCAACCAACATTTATTACAGATTACCCAAAAGAAATGTCTCCGTTATGTAAAGAACATAGAGATAATCCAGAATTAACAGAACGTTTTGAATTAATGGTATGTGGAAAAGAAATTGCCAATGCCTATTCGGAATTAAACGACCCAATTGACCAAAGAGAACGTTTTGAAGCACAATTAAAATTGGCAGAACGAGGTGATGATGAAGCAACTCAATTTATAGATAATGATTTCTTAAGAGCTTTAGAATACGGAATGCCTCCAACATCTGGGTTAGGAATTGGTATGGACAGGCTGATTATGTTTTTAACCAACAATCAATCGATTCAAGAAGTACTTTTCTTCCCGCAAATGCGACCTGAAAAAAAACAAATTGAATTGACCGATGATGAAAAACACATTATTGAAATTCTAAAAGCTAATGAAGGAATTTCCATCAGTGATTTAAAAGAAAAAACAAATTTAAGCGGAAAAAAATGGGATCTTGCGAGCAAAGGAATTGCCAAACATGGATTAATGAAGGTGGTTGTCAATGGAGATAGTAAAATTGTAGAATATTTAGGAAAATAAAACAATAACCAATCATTTGAAAAAAAGTTGTAAATTCGTCACTCAACAATTAAATTTTGAAATAAATATGAAAAGACTTATTGTAATATTAGTAATCACTACTTTTTTTAGTTTTACTTCAAAGGCGCAAGAAACCTCTAAAACTATTTCAGTGAAAACAGAAATCACAGAAACTTCTATTATAAAAGACATAAGTGATCTAACTAAAACAATCACTATGGATGAAAGTTTAACAAGAGATTTTACTACTCTTTTACACATGCGCGCTGATGAAATAAATGCAGCAAAAAGTGAAGAAGAAAAAAAAATGCTTTTTGAACGATTTGGAAGAAAATTTATTGGTGGATTAAACGATAATCAATTAGCTCAATTAAAAGCAAATCAAGAATTATATAAACGTATTACCCAATACTAAAGTAAATAGTTTCATCTAAAAAAGGTCTTCTAAACAGAAGACTTTTTTTTATTATTTATTTATAAAGAATTCCGAATAATCAATTTGTTTTTATTTTCTATTTGAATCTTTTTATTTTGTAAAATCATTTCTGCCAACAAAGTTCCCATTTCATTAAAATCTGTTGAAATAGTTGTAATACCATTTTCTACAACTTTTTTTAAGGGTGTTTCATTATAAGATATAATTCCAAAATCAGTGCCTAACTTTAATTTTTGAAGCTTTCCTTGTTCAACCACTCTAACTAAATCTCTGTCATCTGGAATAATATAAACTTCTCCATTTTGAATTTCTCTACCATTAAAATCGGTAATGATTTCATTTGGAAAAGAAAAATCCAAACAGAATTTTTCAAACCCAATCTTCATGCCTAATGGCTCTCTAAACCCAGGGAAAATCAAAATTAGTTTCTTATATTTATGCAAAAGTGCTTTACCCTCCAATAAGGCTTCATACATATCTTTTACAAAGTTTTGATGGATGGATGGATATTCCATTAATTCCGAATTGGTTTGATCTAAAATATAAACATCTTGTTTTGGGAGTGTTTTAATTAGGTCTGCTACTCCTACTAAATTGGTAGGCATTATAATATATTTTGAATAGTCACCATTACTTTCATTGATTAGTTTTTTAACCATTTCAATATTAAAATGATGAAAGAAAATATCAACTTGAGCCATATTATTCATCTTTTCTAAAAAAGAATTATAAATATCTTCTTTAAAAATATTCAATTCATCAAAGAGCAAGAATATTCTTTGCTCAAAACTAAACTCTACACTTTTTACATAATAGCCTTTTCCTAAAATAGCATAAATAATCCCTCTCTTCTTTAACTCATCATAAGCCTGTAATACAGTGTCTCTAGAAATGGAAAACTCCAAACTCACTTTATTAACAGAAGGTAATTTGTCATTTTTCTTTAATCTATTATCCGAAATGGCAGCTTCAATGGAAAAAACGATTTGTTTGTATTTTGGCAAAGTCGAACTAGTAGCAACATTTATAATTTTCATAAAAAAACAAATTAACTGGTGGCAATATACAAAAAACTGGTAGGTACCGGTATGGTTTAAAACGACTTATTACTACATTTGATGATGTTATAATAAAAATAAAATGTCAAAAACACTATTTTCACAATTTACAGCTTCTGATTTTAAGAAATCTATCGGTTTTTTAACTACTGGCGAAGAAATTTTTAGCTATAGATTGAAAAACAAAAACGGAATGGAATTGGACGTTATTAATTATGGCGCAACTATTACTTCTTTAAATATTCCAATAGCGAATAAAAAGAAAGTTGATGTTGTTTTAGGATTTGAAAACTTAGAAGATTACATCAATTCTTTTAGTTTGCCTAACGCACCCTATTTAGGAGCCTTAGTTGGAAGATATGCAGGGCGCATTAATAATGCAACATTTTTTTTAAATGAAAACAAAATTGTATTAACCAAAAATCACGGATCGCATCAAATTCATGGAGGTGTTGAAGGATTTAGTAAAGCTGTATGGGAAGTCAAAACTGTTACCTCAAATGCGATTGTTTTGGAATATACAAGTCAAGATAACGAAGAACATTTTCCTGGAATTCTCACCACTCAAATTACTTACACAATAACCGATGAAAATGAATTAAAAGTAGAAATGTTATCAAAATCAACTGAAGATACCATCATCAATTTAACGCAACACAGTTATTTTAATTTGGATGGACATTCCGAAACTATTGAAAACCAAGAATTATTTGTAAATTCATCCAAAACTTTGGAAACTAATATTGAAAATATTCCAACTGGTAGATTTTTTGAATTAAATAGAACTCCATTTGATTTTAATAGTCCAAAAGAATGTCCCACAAAAATCGATAATACCTTTGTTTTGAATACAGAAACAGAAATTGCTGCAACACTTTTCAGTACAAAAAACAACCTTAAAATGTCTGTTACCACCAATCAACCGGCAGTACATATTTATGTAGGAGGTAATTGCTTTGCTCAAATTAAAGGAAAAGAAAATGCAAACTACCATCCGTTAAGCGGCATCTGTTTTGAAACACAGAATTTTCCAGATTCACCCAATCACGAAAATTTTCCATCAGCAGTATTGAAAAAAGGGGAAACTTATCTACATAACACCGTCTTCAAATTTGAAAAAATATAAAACATGAAAAAAATTAAAGCTTTTTTATCAGCAACATTGCTTCTTATAGCAACTTTATCCTCCACTTCTTGCAGCAATGCACAAAGTGCCACAGAACAACCTGCCCCAACGCCAACTCCGATAGTAGCTGCCTTTGCAAAAGGTGCCGATACGGGATGGTTGCCCCAAATGGAAGCAACAGGCTACCATTTTCTGGATGCAGATGGAACCCAAAAAGATTGTTTGCAATTATTAAAAGATAGAGGAATTAACACAATTCGTCTTCGAGTATGGGTAAATCCTTCTACGGATAAAATCAACGGACATTGTAGCAAAGCAGAAACAGTGGCATTGGCAGTGCGTGCTAAAAATATGGGCATGCGCATCATGATTGATTTTCACTACTCCGATTCTTGGGCAGACCCAAGCAAACAAAACAAACCAGCGGCATGGGCTAATGATTCTTTTAGTCAATTACTGACCGATGTATACAATCATACGTATGATGTGTTAAATGATTTAAAAACAGCAGGAGTTACTCCAGAATGGGTTCAAATTGGCAATGAAATTCCTGGTGGAATGCTATGGCCAGACGGAAATTCTAACAATTTTGGTCAACTTGCGCAATTATTAAACAAAGGTTACGATGCCACTAAAGCTATAAATCCTGCTATAAAAGTAATTGTTCATCTAGACCAAGGAAATGACAATACTAAATTCAGATGGTTTTTTGATAATGCTACGGCAAATTATGTAAGATATGATGTTATTGGAATGTCCTACTATCCTTATTGGTTAAATAGTGATTATACAACAACTATATCCAATCTTACAACCAATTTAAACGATATGGCTTCCCGTTATGGAAAAGAAGTAATGGTGGTCGAAGTAGGTGGCGATTATACTTTGGCACAAAATACTCATGACATGCTTGTAGCAGTTATCAATGCCGTAAAAGCTGTTCCAAATAACAAAGGTCTTGGTGTTATTTATTGGGAGCCTGAAGGAGAAAAGACATGGAGTGGTTATCAATTGAGCGCTTGGCAATCTGATGGGAAACCTTCAATAGCTTTAGATGCTTTTAAAGCAAATTAATACTACTAGTATGCCTTTAATCTCACACCATTTCTCTTTTAAGAAAGCCCTTCTCTTTTCGTTTCTTTTACTAATCGGCTTTACTGTCAAAGCACAAGAAAAAATAAGCCTTGACGAAGGCTGGAAGTTCCATTTTGGCAATGCTGCTCATCCTGAAAAAGATTTTGATTACAGCACTATTTCTTTGTTTCATAAATCAAACGTTTTTGCTACTACCGTTATCAATCCTAAGTTTGTAGATACTTCTTGGACTTCTGTAAATG
>CAIRMK010000461.1 GCA_903879645.1 uncultured Bacteroidota bacterium | reverse complement strand
TTTGGACCAAGTGATATCTTCTGGAAAATACTCTTTAGTATCTAATTACAATTCCATTTTTGAAATGGCAGGGGAGAATGGTCCCGAATCTGTTTTTGAAATTCAATATACGGACATACAAGGGGCTAGTTTTGATTGTATGCAATGTAGTCAAGGTAATGTCGCTGTTGGTTTTAATGGACCCCGAAATTATTCAGGGCCCTTATTTTCGGATGGTTTTAGTTTTAATGTTCCCACGCAAAAAATTGTTGATGCCTTTGAACCCGGCGATTCAAGAAAAGCAACCACTATTCTTGACATTGTAGCTTGGGCGACGGCAAATCCAACGGTTTCTTATGGAGTTGGTTATCGTCATACGGGTTATTATAACAGAAAATACATTCCAAGAACAAGAAGTGGAGGTGCTCAACAAGATTTGCATCTTACCAATCCCAACAATTATAGAGCTATTCGCTATTCGGATGTTTTGTTAATGGCTGCGGAGGCTTATAACCGAGGTGGTATTAATGATTCGAAAGCTAGATTGTATTTGAATCAAGTGAGAGAACGCGCTTTTGGGGATATGAATCATGATAAGTCAACTTCAGGAACAGCTCTTACAGATGATATATTAGCAGAAAGAAGAGTGGAGTTTGCGGGTGAGGGATTACGTTTTTTCGATTTGGTTCGCACAGGAAAAGCGGCACAAGAAATTACGGGATTTACGCCTAATAAAAATGAAGTTTTTCCTGTTCCCTATGAAGAAATTCAGTTTTCAAATGGGAATTGGGCACAAAATCCTGGTTATTAATAATTAAACATATTTTTAAATGAAAAAGAATACATTCCTACTCACTATTTTGTTCTTGTCATTTTTGGTTTCTTGCACCAAAGAGAATGATGTCGTTGACGTATCACAAGTTAATTCACCTTCTGATATTTCTGCTGTGATGACTATTAAGCAAGATAATTCAGGTAAGGTTACTATTTTGCCCACAGGTACTGGTATTACACAATTTAAAATATATTATGGTGATGGAACGGTAGCACCCGGAGTAGTTACTCCTGGAAATACTGTTGATCATACTTTTCTTGAAGGTACTTTTCAAGTTAAGATTGTTGGCACTACTATTGATGGCAAAACTAGTGAGGTGATAAAACCGCTAACGGTTACCTTTTTTGCACCGACTAATCTGGTGGCCACTATAACGAATCAAACTGTTAATACGTTGGGCATAACGGTTTCTGCGAAAGCTGATTTTGCAACAGGTTTTAAAGTGTATTATGGCGATGTACCTAATGAAGTACCCGTGAGCTTTATGCAAGGCGATGTGCTCTCTCATATATACGCCGCTGCAGGCACCTATTTAGTTACCGTTGTTGCTGTTACAGGAGGAGTAGCTTCCACTACCTACACCCAAAATGTTACGGTTACAGTGCCTACTATTTTAGCCTTACCCCTTGATTTTGAATCTAGCACTTTGAATTATTCTTTTACTGATTTTGCGGGTGAAAATACGAGTGTAATCAATAATCCGAATAGTTCTGGAATTGATACTTCCACTAAAGTGGTTTCTACCACTAAAACAGTTGGTGCTGCTACTTATGCAGGTACCTATATTTCATTGTCCAATCCGATTGATTTTTCTGTACTAAAAAAGATGAAAATGAAAGTATGGTGTCCGTCTTCTGGAGGCGTCGTTAAAATGAAACTTCAAAATTTAGCTAATGTTAATATTAATACAGAGGTCAATGCTACTTCTACAGTAGCTGGTGGATGGCAAGAATTAACTTTTGATTTTACAGGGATAAATAATGGCAATAATTATCAAACCATCGTTGTTTTCTTTGATTTTGGTAACGCTGGTAATGGAGCTACTTATTATTTTGATGACATTAAACAATCTAATTAAAAAAATACAGATGAAAAATATATTATATAAAACCCTTGCTTTTTGTTCGCTATTATTGTTGGTCAATTGTCAAGCTGAAAATAAAGAATTTGGTGCTATGACTGCACCTTCCAATTTGAATATTATGGCAGAGGTTGTGGGTCAAACTACCACAAATCCTAATGGTGATGGTTCTGGAAAAGTTAATTTTACCGCTACAGCGGATAATGCCATTTCCTATAAATTTGATTTTGGTGATGGAATTATTAAGAATGTTCCCAGTGGCATTATCGAGTATGGATATACTAAAAATGGTGTTTATACTTATACGGTAACAGTAACTGCTTCAGGAAAAGCTGGTATTGCTATGGTAAAAACAATTCAAGTCACTGTCAAAAGCACTTATACTGATGCTGCTGCTGTGCAACATTTGACAGGTGGGTCCTCAAAAAGATGGTATTGGTCAGCTTCCGAACCAGGACATTTAGGAGTAGGAGAGAATGATAATAATGACACTAAAAATTATTATGCTAATTATTATCAAGCTTCACCGTGGGAAAAAGCATCCAGTGCTGATAGCAGTTGTTTGTATGATAATGTAATGACATTTTCTACTGATGGCACTCAACTTTTTTATACTTTAGACAATGGAGGGAATACCTTTTTTAATTCTTCTTATCAAAGTGTTGCTGGCGGTACGGCGGGTTATGATCATTGTTATTCCTATAATGCTAGTGGACAAAAGATAGTTTCTCTTAGTCCTTCTACCTCCTTTGTAGCTTCGAATGCGAGTCATGCTACAGAGACTACTGGAACTATGATGAATTTTTCTGATAATGGATTTATGGGTTATTATATAGGACAAAGCTCTTATGAAATTATTTCTATCACTGATAATAGAATGGTGGTTAGAGCCGTTCAAGGTAATAATCCCGCTTTAGCTTGGTATCATATTTTTACCACTATTGCGCCTGTTCAAGATCCGATAACTGATTACACTAATTTAGTGTGGTCGGATGAGTTCAATACTGATGGAGCTCCCGATCCAACCAAATGGAGTTATGATATTGGTAATGGAGGTTGGGGTAATGGAGAAGCGGAATATTATACCAATAGTCCGTCGAATATTGTTGTTCAAAACGGTAACTTAGTGATTACGGCGAAAGCGCAATCACAGGGAGGATCCAATTACACTTCTGCCAGAATCAAAACGTATAATAATTACGAATTCACTTATGGTAAAGTTGAAGTTAGAGCAAAGCTACCTAGTGGTGGTGGCACTTGGCCTGCTATTTGGCTGTTAGGACACAATTATTCTACCTGGCCTGCTTGTGGTGAAATGGATATGATGGAAGAGGTAGGCAATACCCCTGATAAGGTTTTTGCTTCACTTCATTATCCGGGTCATTCAGGAGGAAATTCCGTTACGAACTCTACTATGGTAACTAATTCACAGTCTAGTTTTAATATCTATAAAATTTTATGGACGCCTAATTCAATCCGATTTTATGTGAATAATGTGTTGTATCACTCCTTCCCTAATAGTGCTTCAATTCCTTTTAACAGTAATTGTTTCTTGATCTTGAATGTGGCTATGGGAGGAAATTTTGGTGGTACTATCAGTCCTTCGTTTACACAATCTTCTATGGAAGTAGATTATATAAGAGTTTATCAATAAAAAGTAAGTTTTTTTTTTAATTAGTTTCAATTGCAAAAAGGTGTCTTGCATCAAGCACCTTTTTGTTAATTGATAATCAACCATTCAAAATTTCAGAATGAAATATTTTAGATTTATTTTCTTTATAACTATTTTTAGTTGTAGTTCTGCGAAAAGTCAAATTTCTTCACCATTGCCGAAAGACAATTTCGATAGAAAAGTAGATTCTATTTTAGTTTTAATGACTTTAGAAGAAAAAGTAGGGCAATTAAATCAATATAACGGATTTTGGGACATTACAGGTCCCGCACCTAAAGAGGGGTTAGCGGCAAAAAAATATCAAGATTTAAAAAAAGGATTAGTTGGTTCAATGTTAAATGTTAAGGGCGTTAAAGATGTGCGTGCCTTACAAAAAATTGCTGTAGAACAGACAAGGCTTCATATTCCATTACTTTTTGGCTTTGATGTTATTCATGGTTATAAAACAATAAGCCCTATTCCTTTAGCGGAAGCTGCCAGTTGGGATTTAGAAGCCATACAAAAATCGGCTGCTATTGCTGCAGAAGAAGCTTCGGCAGTAGGCATCAATTGGACATTTGCTCCTATGGTTGATGTGTCCCGTGATCCTCGATGGGGAAGAGTTATGGAAGGGGCAGGCGAGGACCCTTATTTGGGCAGTCGCATAGCTACTGCTAGAATTCATGGATTTCAGGGAACAGATTTAAGTTCCAGAAAATCCATTTTGGCTTGTGCTAAACATTTTGCGGGTTATGCTTTTGTAGAATCTGGACGGGATTATAATACCGTTGCCGTTAGTGATGAAACCCTTTATAATATTATATTGCCTCCTTTTAAAGCTGCAGCTGCTGCTGGGGTTAAAACTTTTATGAATTCCTTTAATGAACTCAATGGCATTCCTGCCACAGGCAATGCTATGCTACAAAGAAGCATTTTGAAAGGGGATTGGAATTTTAAAGGATTTATCGTTTCCGACTGGGGTTCCATCAATGAAATGATTAATCATGGTTATGCTAAAGATAGTAAGCAAGCGGCGGCAATCGCTATGAATGCAGGTTCCGATGTTGATATGGAGTCGTATGCGTACTTGGAGCATTTATCTAATTTGGTGAAGGAAGGAAAAGTAAAAGAATCGTTACTTGATGATGCCGTTAGAAGAGTTTTAAAAGTGAAATTTGAATTGGGATTATTTGATGACCCTTATAAATATTGTGATGAAGCTTATGAAAAAGCTACCGTTGGTAAAACAGCCTTTCAAGAGGGAGTTTTGGACATTGCCAAAAAGTCGATTGTACTCTTAAAAAATGAGTCTGATTTATTACCCTTACAAAAAACAGGTAAAAAAATAGCTTTGATTGGCGCCTTAGCTTCTGATAAAACTAGCCCCTTGGGGAGTTGGAGAATTGCTGCTGATGATAACAGTGCCATTTCTGTTTTGGAAGGAATGCAAAAATATACTGGGAATGAACTTACTTATGCTAAAGGAGCCGATGTCACTGTTGGAAGAACACAATTTATATGGGAAACTAAAATTAATACCACTGACACCAAAGATTTTGCTGTGGCAATTGCCTTAGCCCAACAATCTGATGTGGTTGTTATGGTTTTAGGTGAACACGGTTTACAAACGGGTGAAGGTAGAAGTAGGACTGATCTTGGGTTACCTGGTGTTCAACAAGAATTACTTGAAGAAGTTTATAAAGTGAATCCCAACATTGTTTTAGTTTTAAATAATGGACGTCCATTAGCTATTCCCTGGGCGGTGGAGCACATTCCGAGCATCGTTGAGGCTTGGCAATTAGGAACTCAAAGTGGCAATGCGATAGCTCAAGTTTTGTATGGGGACTATAATCCGAGTGGTAAATTGCCGATGACTTTTCCTAGAAATGTAGGGCAAATTCCAATTTATTATAATCATAAAAATACGGGAAGACCCACTATGAATGAACCTGAAAGTGTATTTTGGTCGCATTATGTGGATGCGAAGAACACACCTTTATTTCCCTTTGGTTATGGATTGAGTTACTCTAAATTTGAGTATTCTGATTTAAAATTAAGTTCCAATTCTTTTTCCAATACTGACAAAATTGAAGTTTCAGTTACCTTAAAAAACAAAAGTTCTGTTACTGGCAAAGAAGTGGTACAGTTGTATATCCGTGATTTAGTAGGCAGTTATACTCGTCCTGTTAAAGAATTGAAAGATTTTAAAATGGTTGAATTACAGCCCAATGCAACCCAAAGAATTACTTTCATGATTGATAAAAACACCATTCAATTTTACACCCCTAATTCCAAATGGGAAGCGGAAGCAGGCGATTATAAGGTTTTTATTGGGGGAAGTTCTGATACTAGCTTGGAAGCAAATTTTAACTATACCGTCTCTAAATAATGAAAAATTATATTTTACTCTTTCTTATGGTAATTAATATTGGCTTGGCTCAACATGTCAAGCGAAAATTGGTATGGGAAGAAAATTTCAATGGAAAAGAACTTAACGATAAAGATTGGAATTTTGAATTGGGTAATGGATGTCCCAATTGTGGCTGGGGCAATAATGAACGACAGCTTTATACTAAAACCAACTACAAACTTGAGAAAGGAAAATTGATCATCACTGCGCAAAAGAAAGACAATCTTTATACGTCGACTCGAATTACCACAGCGGGTAAAAGAGAATTTCAATATGGAAGAATTGAAACTAGATTAAAATTGCCCAAGGGTAAAGGTATTTGGCCTGCCTTTTGGATGTTGGGGTCCAATATTAAAACGGTAGGATGGCCAAAAGCAGGTGAAATTGATATTATGGAATATATAGGTAAAAATCCTCATACTATTTATACTACTTTGCATACCCAAGATAGTCATGGCAATTCAGTAAATGCTAAGGTGACTACTTTTCCTGATATTGAAGAAGGTTATCACCTTTATGCAATCGATTGGTCTAAAGATAAAATAGAATTCTTTGTTGATTCTAACTCTGTTTATGTTTTCCAACCTCCTATAAAAAATGAGAACACTTGGCCTTATGATCAAAAGTTTTTTCTATTAATCAATATGGCAATTGGGGGTAATTTTGGAGGACCCGATGTTGATGATACCATTTTTCCTCAACAGTATTGTATTGATTATATAAAAGTGTATCAATAATTTTAAACATTATTGTACGCTTTTTACAGTTCAACTTTATAGTTTATTACAAGTAATTGCTATTCTTTGACCTCATTATTTTAGAATAATGAATTCGTATTTATTCTTGTCTTCTGTCTTTTGTAAGACGCATTTTAAAAAATTACACTATGAAAAAGATTGCTTCCTCTACCTTACTTTTTGTTTTTTTTCTACTGAGTCAATTTTGTTTTGCACAAGTGGATGTGGTTTATTCTGATTTAGTTTGGTCGGATGAATTTGATGTCGATGGCGCAGTCAACGCCACCAATTGGTTCCAACAAACGCAATTACCAGCTGGAGGTAGTTGGTTCAATGGCGAAGAACAACTTTATACCAATTTACCTACTAATTCTTTTGTTTCTAATGGGATGTTGAACATCGTAGCCAAAAAAGAAACGTATACTGATCAAGGAGTTACCAAACAATACACGTCGGCGCGATTGAATTCCAAATTTGCTTTTAAATATGGTCGCGTTGATGTAAGAGCCAAATTACCTATTGCAGCTGGTACTTGGCCAGCGATATGGATGTTAGGGAAAAATGTAAATGAGCCTGGAGGTTATTTTGCTTCTACCTATGGCAACACTGATTGGCCTGCTTGTGGTGAAACGGATATTATGGAGCATGGTATATTTGCTTCACAACCTGTTAATTACGTACAAAGTACGTTGCATACCCCTTCTTCTTATGGTAATTCGGTAAATAACGGAGGCATTATTGCTTCTGATTTAGCAAATAGTTATCATATTTATTCCGTGAATTGGTCTCCTTTTCAAATTTCATTTCTTTTGGATGGCGTTATTTACTATACTTATAATCCAGCCGTAAAAGATGCCAGTACCTGGCCGTTTAGTGCCGATCAATATTTATTGTTAAATATTGCAATTGGTGGGGTAGCAGGAGTTCCTGATGCTAATTTTACACAAGCCTCTATGTTGATTGATTATGTTAGAGTCTATCAAAACACATTAGTGGATACGACACCACCTACCAATTTTACGGCAACTATTGGAACCGTTTCTGGAACCACTGCTCAGTTGCTTTTGAATGGCAGTGATAATTCGGGATCTCTTTCTTATACCGTTACTTGCAATGGTATGACTTATACTGTTGCTGGAACATCTGGCGTTCAAAGTTCATTAGTAATATCGGGATTAACTCCTAATACGTCTTATACTTTTTCAGTTACTGCCACCGATTTATCTGGTAACAGTGCTATTAATAATCCGATATTATTAAATGCTACTACGCCGTCAAGTATTCAATGTTCGGGTACCTCACAACAAGCTCAGCAAGGATCCTTTTCAACCGGATACAATTATGCTTTTCAAACCATAGGAACCGATGTTAAAATTACTTTTGAATTGTTGGATACCGATAGAGTAGGAGTTGTCGCTTATTTGTGGAAGCAAAGTCCTTTTACAGAAACGCAGATGAGTTTGGTATCAGGAACTACTTTTACCCAAACTATTACTGGCCAAACCATTGGCTCCACTATAAGCTATGCCGTTAAATTTGCCTACGCAGGTGGATTATCCGTTACTAAATATTTTTCCTATGTAGTAGGAAGTAGTTGTGCATTAGGAGAGTCAACTTTTTCAGAAATAGATCAATTTTCTATTTCTAATCCGACGAGTGATTATATTACACTATCGTCTAGCAAAGCGATTGATAAGATTGAGGTTTTTAATTTACTTGGGAAATTAGTACTCACAACGTCAACTAATACCAATAAAATTGATGTACGAGATTTAGCTAGTGGCATGTATTTGGTTGCTATTTATGCTGGGACGGAGCGCACGATTAAAAAAGTTCTGAAGCAATACTAACCGCTCTTTTTTATAAGCTCCTTTTTTGTAAGTTTGTACCAACAAATTCCTATTTATTATCTTTCAAGTGTTAATTTTTCTAATTTCATTTGTTTATTAAGAAATAATTATGTTATATTTGGCTATCATTTAATCATAATTTAACAGTTGCCTATACAATAAAACTACTTTTTAGAGAAAATCTCGATTTTTTTAACCCAAAACTAAAAGGTATTATTATGGCTACTACTCAACTCCCAGACGCTTTATTGGTAAAGAATTATATGGCTGGCGATGAAAACGCTTTAGTTGTATTAATTAACAGACACCAGTCTAAAATTTATGGATTTATCTATTCTAAGATCGATGATCGTGATTTGGCTGATGATATTTTTCAAGATACTTTCTTGAAAGTTATCAAGACTTTGAAATCTAATTCTTACAACGAAGAGGGTAAGTTTTTGCCATGGGTTATGCGAATTTCTCATAATCTCGTAATGGATTATTACAGAAAAAATCAAAAAATGCCGATGCTTCGCGATACGGATGAATTTTCTATTTTTTCTGTATTGCATGAGACAACTCCCAATATAGAAGGAAGAATGATTACTGATTTGATTGAAAAAGATTTACAAAAAATAATCAAAGAGCTTCCAGACGACCAGCGTGAAGTACTAACGATGCGTATCTATCAGGATTACAGCTATAATGAAATTGCTGAATTGACAGGAGTTAGTATTAATACTGCCTTGGGTAGAATGCGTTATGCTATTGCCAATTTGAGAAAGTTAGTTGAAAAAAATAAAATAATTTTAACTAATTAAACAATAAACACCTTGCTATTGCGTTATAGTATTATAATTTAAAATATACTATGGCAAAACTTTACTCTAAACAAACCTTAGCAAGTACAAAAATGTTACCAAAAAAAGAAACAATAAGTTTTATTCTTAATTATTCAAGAGCATTGAATATTGTTAAAGTTGGTAGTATGAATTTCGAAATCATTGCTAATTAAGAACTATCCCGATAATGTTATCGGGATATTTTTTTGTCGAATTCTTTGAGAATATCTTTTCGTCCAATCGTTTTGGTAATACTATCTTTTTCGATATCCCAACCTCGAGCTTGTGAATATTCTCTACCGTACCAAATGATTTGCAAGTGCAATTCGTTCCATAGTTCTCTTGGGAAAATAGCTTTAGCATCTTTTTCGGTTTGTACTACATTTTTACCAGAGGATAGATTCCATCGGTACATCAATCTGTGGATGTGGGTGTCAACAGGAAAGGCAGGCACGCCAAAGGCTTGACTCATGACTACACTAGCGGTTTTATGGCCTACTGCAGGCAATGCTTCGAGTGCTTCAAAACTCTGAGGTACTTCCCCATTGTATTTATCGATTAAAATATGTGATAATCCGTGAATTCCTTTTGATTTCATTGGAGATAGTCCACATGGTCGGATGATTTCTTTGATTTCTTCCACACTCATTTTAATCATATCATAGGGATTATCTGCTTTGGCAAATAGTAAAGGTGTGATTTGATTGACTCTAACATCGGTGCATTGTGCGGATAGTAAAACGGCAATGAGTAGGGTGTAAGGGTCTTTATGGTCTAGAGGAATAGGAATTTCCGGGTAAATATCTTTTAACGTATTTATAACAAACGTTGCACGTTCTTTTTTGGTCATTTTTAATTAAATTTGAGTTGTAAAGTAAATCAATTTCAATTTCAATTACAAAAATCAATTTCAATAAAAATGATAACATTAAAAAAAGGAAATAAAGCACCAAGTTTTTCGGGAAAAGACCAAGATGGCACTGTGCATACTTTAGCAGATTATAAAGGAAAAAAATTGGTAGTTTTCTTTTATCCCAAAGCCAATACGCCAGGTTGCACTGCGGAAGCTTGTGATTTGAGAGATCACTACGAACGATTTGAAGCTAACAATTATGCGTTATTGGGCGTCAGTGCTGATAGCGAAAAAGCCCAATTGAAATTTAAAGAAAAATTTAATTTCCCTTTTCCCTTATTGGCCGATGAAGACAAATCTGTTATTCAAGCGTTTGGTGTTTGGGGGCCTAAAAAGTTTATGGGGAAAGAATACGATGGTATCCACCGAACTACTTTTGTCATTGATGAGCAAGGAATCATTGAAGACGTGATTACTGATGTGAAAACAAAGGCCCATGCTCTTCAAATCTTAAAATAAAAAAAATCCTCAATTTTTTAATTGAGGATTTTTTGATTTATTTACTTATTAACTACTTCTAGCACTTTACTGGGATCATAACCAAATAACTCGTGTTGTTTGATTAATTCTGCTGTACCTTTTGGTATCAATCTTTCCCAACCTGGGGTTCCATTTGTAATCATTTTTAAGACTTCACGGGAGAAAATTTTAAGATTTTCTTTGTCGTGTACCGGTACATCCACTACTTTTCCGTTGTAGGCAAAGAATTTGTATAATTCTTTCATTCGTGGGTGTACTTTTAAGTTTTGTGACGTGATGATTTCGCCATTTTCTTCCATTGGGTATAAGTACACTTTTAGATCGCGATAGAATAATTTTCCAAAGGCTTCTAGAATTCCACCACTTAAATGACGGTAGTATTTCTCATCGAAAATATCCACTAAATTGTTGACTCCCATCACCAATCCCATTCTTGCTTTGGTATAACTTGAAAAATATTCTACTACTTTGTAGTATTCTTGGAAATTTGAAATCATTACCGTTTGTCCCAGTGAGCAAAGTAATTCTGCTCTATCCATGAAGTCACGTTCATCGATTTCTCCTTCTGAACGCAGGTTGGACAGTGTGATTTCAAAAATAACAAAGGTATTGTCTTTTTCTACTTTATTTTCTTCGACGAACATTTCCAATGATCGTTCCAACATGTCCATATTTACATTGGTAACCGGTCGGAAACTTCCTCGTAAGGCTAAAATGTTTTTTTTGTATAGAACGGCAGCAGGTAAAATATTGTGTCCATCTGGACTAAACATCACCGCATCGGTCATCCCATTTTTCACCAATTGCAAACTCATCAAACGGTTGTCTACATTGGCAAATCGAGGTCCAGAAAAGTTGATGGTATCAATTTCTAATTGGTCTTTATCTAAATGGTCGTAGAGATAACGCAATAATTTTTTGGGATCGTTGTGTTTGTAGAATGCACCGTAAATAAGATTTACACCAAGTACCCCTAAGGTTTCTTGTTGTAATCGAGCATCGGTTTCTTTAAAGCGAATGTGTAGAATTATTTCGTTATATTCTTCATCCGGTTCTACTTGGTATTTTATTCCTACCCAGCCATGACCTTTGAATTGTTTTGCAAAATCGATGGTGGCTACCGTATTGGCATAACTAAAAAACATTTTGTTTGGATGTTTTTCTCTATCCAAACGTTTTTCAATTAAATCTACTTCATGGGATAGCATTTTTTTCAATCGGCTTTCCGTCACATAACGACCGTCTCCTTCCACGCCATAAATGGCGTCACTAAAATCTTTATCATAGGCAGACATCGCCTTTGCAATTGTTCCTGAAGAACCACCAGATCTAAAAAAATGTCTAACCGTTTCTTGTCCTGCTCCAATCTCTGCAAAGGTTCCGTATATATTTTCATTCAAATTTATACGAAGTGCTTTATCTTTAATCGAAGGTATTTGTTCAATTACTTTATCTCCTTTTAACTTAATATCTAATCCGCTATTTGCCATAATCATTTGTATTCCTTGCAAAGTTAATAAATTGCTACTTTAATAAAAGATAAATGTTTTAATTTTGTATTAAAATTATGGAATTATCTTAGAAGTTTAAACGACTTCTTTATTATAATTATCTTTATCAAAAACCGTGCTACATGAATATTTATTTTTTAGGAACAGGAACTTCTCAAGGAATTCCAGTGATAGGTAGTCACCATTCTGTGTGTTTAAGTGATGATATGAAAGACAAAAGATTGCGTGTTTCCGTTTGGATTTATGATGAAAGATCTTCCATAATTATTGATTGCAGTCCAGATTTTAGACAACAAATGCTCACTTCGCGATGTCCGAAAGTAGATGCTATTTTATTTACCCATGAACATTCCGATCACACTGCAGGATTGGATGATATTCGACCGTTTAATTTTAAGCAGGGAGCCATTCCAATTTATGGACATCAGCGAGTGATTGAAAATCTCAAAATGCGTTTTGATTATATTTTTGCCACTCAAAATAAATATCCCGGAGCCCCTTCTGTAACTTCCATCGAAGTTTGCAATAACCAACCTTTTCTGATTGGAACCATGACTATTATTCCCATCAATGCCATGCATGGCAATTTGCAAGTATTTGGTTATCGTGTGAATGATTTTGCCTATTTAACGGATGTGAAAACTATTGACCTTGACGAAATAGAAAAGTTGAAAGGCGTAAAAGTATTGGTTATTAATGCGTTAAGAGAAGAGCCACACCATTCACATTTTAGTTTGCAAGATGCTTTAGATTTTGTAACTTTGGTTCAACCTCAAAAAGCCTATTTGACACATATCAGTCATATATTAGGTTTTCATGAGGAAGTTCAAAAAACATTGCCTAAAAATGTTTTTTTAGCCTATGATAATTTAGAAATCACTATTTAAAAATGAAAAGACAACTGTATTTATATTTATTTATTTTATCCGCTTTAATAACGGCTTTTACTTATATGTATTTTAGCAAGGCCTTGGCTTTTGAAAAAAGTAACAATGCCGTGGTCGTTAAAAACTTTAAGGATAGTATTACTCAAATCGTTACTAGATTAGACGATGCGGATCATTTCTCCTTGGAAAAAAATGAAAATGCTAGAGATTATTTTGCCGATTATGATGTGCCAAAATTACTACCTCAAATCAGAGAATCCTTATTGGCTTATAATGATAGTCCTAAAGGAAACATTTACACTGGGCAAGAAAAGCTTGGCGAGCAAAAGTTTATTATCAGTAAAATGAAAATTTTAAACCACCGTTGGATTATTGCTGAATACAGTGATGGTCAGTATTGGGGAGAGTCGCTTTTGAAATATTTTGTTGAAAAAGACGGCAAAATTACTTTTCAATTGATGGATTCTTTTCTTTATCCCAAACAACAATATTAAATGAGTACTATGAAAAAAATAATCTTATTAACCTTCTTGATTATTGCTTTTGTTTCTTGCAAAAAAATGGAAACTGAAGACACAGACACTGGTGTTAAAGCTAAAAAAGAAATCAAAGACTCCACCATTGTTGGTGCCGATAAGGACAAAAATGGATGTTTGGCTTCGGCTGGATATACGTGGTCCAAACTTAATAATGAGTGTGTGCGCATTTTTACAGGCATTCAATTGAGCCCTGTTAAAGATGCCAATACCGATGATGAAACTTTGTGTGCTTATGTTCTTTTTAATGAAAAGGCTGATAAGGCAGAAGTTTTTTTACCGGATGAAAAATCTTTTATTTTGACTCGAAGTACCTCAGGGAAAATTTGGAACTATGAGGATTACCAGTTGATTTCTAAAAATGGTTATGTCTTGACGAAAGCAGGTACGACACTATTTTCGGGCGATGGTGAAATTGGAAGCAAGGTATCCGGGAATGATAATCCGGATGGGCAGGAATAACTACCCTACTACATAATTTTTGTAATTCAAGGAGTGATTGTTAATCGCTCCTTTTTTTATTGCTACCCTACGACTATTTCCTTGGGCATTCTATTTTTTCAATTGCCAGTTGTTTGGAATGTATTTTTGTCAAAAAATATTTATCTCGGACTCGAGTCATCGTCCGGTAGATAGTAAATGCCAAAAATAGACCGTGGATTTGTAATTTTATTGGTTTTGTATAGTTTTTATATACAGCAAGAGCAGCGAATTTACTGCAACATTGGTTTTCTTTGTTTGTAATTCAAATCTATTCATTATGAAAAAAATATTCGCTTTTGTTTTTCTTTTGGCTTCCCTACTAGGTACTGCGCAATTTAATTATCAATCCACCATTAGAAACAGCAGTGGTCAGTTGGTCACCAATCAAATGATATCCTTACGATTTAGTATTAAGACGGGTTCTACTACAGGCACTATAGTGTATAGTGAAATACAGCATCCTTTAACGGATAATCAGGGGAATATTACTGTTGCTATTGGAAATGGAGCACCTACTGTTGGCGTGTTTTCCCAAATCAATTGGACGCAAGGGTATCATTATTTGACCGTTGAGTTTTTTACAGGCACCAATTCCTGTCAATGGGTAGATGTTTCTCCGACTACTAATGCACAAATCGTTTCGTACTGTAATGGTCAATATATCTATGGTGTTTGTAGTTCTTTTACTAATTTGGTTTGGTCGGATGAGTTTACAGGTTCAGGAGTCATTGATACCGCCAAATGGTTTCAACAAACCCAGTTTATTGCGGGCACTAGTTGGGCTAATAACGAACAACAGCATTATACCAACCGCGTTGATAATTCTTATGTTAGCAATGGTACATTAAAAATAATGGCAAAAAAAGAGACTTTCACCGATCAAGGGGTGACTAAGCAATATACCTCTGCTCGATTGAATTCAAAATATGCCTTTACGTATGGCCGCGTAGAAGTCCGCGCTAAATTACCGTTAGGAGCAGGGACTTGGCCTGCTATTTGGATGTTGGGGCAAGATGTTATTGAGCCAGGCGCTTATTGGTCTAGTACTAATGGAACCGTCAATTGGCCAGCTTGTGGAGAAGTAGATATTATGGAAGAATGGGGTAATAATCCAAACTATGTTCAAAGTGCTTTGCATACTCCTTCCAGTTATGGCGGTACTGTCAATTTGGGAGGACAAACTATTCCAACGGTTACTTCAGATTTTCATATTTATGCTCTTGAATGGACTACCGATAAGATGGCTTTTAGTGTTGATGGGGTGGTGCATTACACTTATAATCCAACAGTTAAGGATGCTAGCACTTGGCCCTTTACGGCCCCTCAATATTTATTATTGAATGTTGCAATGCAACCTACTATAGATCCCAATTTTGTGCAAAGTGCTATGGAGGTGGATTATGTGAGGGTTTATCAATAGTGGTCTGTTGGCAGTTGGCAGTGTTCATTGGTCAGTTGGCAACAACGAATAACGAATTAAGAATAACGAACCCAACTATTTATTAGTTGGGTTTTTTGTATTTATAGGTGTTAAGTTAACAATTTTAGTTTTTATCATTTTCTCCTAAAATTATTGTAAATGAATAATAAGGGGTGCTTTTTTTTGTAATTCGTAATTTAAAGTATAAAAAAATATTCATTTACTAGTTTACTAGTTTCATGAATGACTACAACAATTTGAAAGTACCTCTACATGAACTTATCATTTATAGTAGTAATCCTCATAAAATCGACCAATGACATTGTTTTATAGCATTGTTTAAAAGTGTAAATAAGAAATAAAATACTGTATAGTTTTTGTATACGCAAACGTTTTCGGTTGGGAGTTTTTATTACATAAGTTTGACCTTCAACTTTTAAACCATATTAATTATGAAGAAAATTATTTTGTTGATTCTCTTAATGATCACCTCATTAGGATTTTCACAAGGAGCTGCTCCGACAGCTCCGGCACGAAATGCTGCCGATGTTATTTCGGTATTTTGCGGAGCATACACCGACGTGGGTTCTGACTTTTTCCCAAATTGGGGGCAAGGCACAACCTATGAGCAAGTTGCTCTTGGCGGAGATTTAGCCTTGCATTATTCTAACCTAGATTATCAAGGTGTTCAATTCAATTCACCAATCAATGCATCGGCTATGACCATGTTGCATATTGATATTTGGACACCCAATGTTTCTCCCTTTAATGTTTATTTAATTGCAGGTGGAGAAAATGCTGTTACTTTAAATCCAACTTTATCGGGATGGAACAGTTTTGATATTGATTTAACTCAATATTCAAGTGCAGGAAGAACATTAAATAATGTTATTCAATTTAAATTTGAAAAACCAGGTTTTGCAGTTCATGCAGAAACAAATTCTATCTATTTAGATAATATCTATTTTTGGAAACCAGCGAACATACCTGCTTTAAGTAATTTTTCTGTTGCTACAAGAGCTTTTGGCTCAGGTTCATTTTCATTGACGGCTCCAACGAGCAATAGTACAGGTGCAATCACCTATACAAGTAGTAATTCAAGTGTTGCCACAATTTCAGGTAGTACAGTAACCATTACTGGTGTTGGTTCAACAACAATTACTGCAACTCAAGCAGCAGCTGGAGGTTTTGCAGCAGGAACTATTAGCGCTACTTTTGAAGTAACGCCTTCCGCTGCACCAGCACCCACTTATGGTTCAGCCGGAGTTATTTCAGTGTTTAGTGACTCTTATACTAATGTTGCTATAGATACTTATCATACAAGTTGGTCTGCTGGTGATTACACCCCTCTTGTTATTTCAGGAAACAATACTATTAAATATTCTAATTTGAGTTATGTAGGTCTTGAATCAACAACAACTCCAATTAATGCTTCCGCAATGAATTTATTTCATATCGATGCATGGACTTCTAACTTGACTACTTTTAGAGTAAAATTAGTTGATTTTGGTGCTGATGGTTTGTATGGTGGAGGAGATGATTCAGAACATGAACTTACTTTATCTCCAACATTGTCTGGATGGAATAGTTATAATCTTTTCTTATCTGATTTTACAAATCTTACTGGTAAAGCTCACATTGCTCAAATCATACTTTCTGGAGCCCCTACAGGTGGAGCAGTGTATGTTGACAATATGTATTTTTCTAATCAAACCTTTACTGTTGCTCCAACTTATACTAGTTTTACTGTTGGATCAAAACCATTGAATACGGCTGACTTTACAATTACTCCACCTGCTAGCAATAGTGCTGGAGCCTTTACTTATACCAGTAGTAATGCTGCTATAGCTACGATAGTAAATGGAAATATGATTCATCTTGTTGGAACAGGATTTGCTACGATTCATGCTACTCAAGCGGCTTATGGAAATTATTTAGCTGGGTCTATTTCAGCCTCAATTATTGTTACGGCTCCTTTGGCTACTACGCCAACTGCTGCTGCTCCAACACCACCGACAAGAAATGCTTGGGATGTTGTATCGGTTTATAGTGGTGCTTATGCTGATATTTCTAGTACAGATTTCTTTCCTAATTGGGGCCAAGGAACTTCCTATGAAGTGGTTCAACTTGCAGGAAATAATACCTTACATTATTCTAATTTAGATTATGAAGGAATTAATTTAGTTCCTGATGGAAGTGCGGGTATTAACGTATCTACAATGACAAAATTACACTTAGATATCTGGACACCTAATGTTTCTCCTATCGATGTGTCTTTAATTGCAGGTGGCGAAAATGCTATAGTACTTACACCTACTTTATCAGGATGGAATAGTTTTGATATTGATTTGTCACAATATTCTGGTGCTGGAAGAACGTTGAATAATACAATTCAATTAAAATTGGATAAACCAGGATTTGCTTATCATGCAGAAACGAATTCAGTGTATTTGGATAATATTTATTTCTGGAGACCAACAACAGCTTTACCTTCTCCAACTATTACAAATTTTGTTGTTGCTAATAAATTTATTGGTGATGCTGCCTTTACGTTAACAGCTCCAACTAGTAATAGTACAGGTGCTTTTACTTATACAAGTAGTAATACTGCAGTGGCTACCATTTCTGGTGCTGTAGTTACTATAGTTGGTGCAGGAACAACGATAATTACTGCTAATCAAGCGGCTTCTTCAAGTTATGGTATTGGAAATATTGCAGCTAATTTTGTAGTTTCTTTCCCTCCACCAGCTACAGCTGCTCCAACTCCAACAGTTCCTGCTGATAGAGTTTTATCTTTATATAGTGATACTTATACCAATGTAGCTGGAACGGACTGGGTTCCTAATTGGGGACAGTCAACTCAAGCTTCTGAAATTCAAATTTCTGGAAATAATACTAGAAAATATGAATTAATGAATTATCAAGGTGTTCAATTAGCTAATCCTATTGATCTTACAGGTATGACTACTTTACATGTTGATATTTGGACACCAAATTGTACAACTTTTGATGTGTATTTAGTAAATCAAGCACTTCCTGCAGGTCAAGTTGGATTTAGTGGAGAGCAATCAGTATCATTATCTCCTTCTCAATCAGGATGGAACAGTTTTGATATTCCATTAACATCCTATTCAACTCTTGAATTAAACCATATTCAACAACTTAAGTTTGTAGCTACTCCATCAGGAACTTCAACTGTTTATTTGGATAATATTTATTTCACAAAACCAACTCCAATTGTAGTTGCTCCAACAGTAACTTCTGTGGTTAACTATTGTAAAGGAACAGTAGCTACTCCTTTGACTGCTGATGGTTTTACAGGTGATGCATTGAAATGGTATACCGTAGCTACGAATGCTACAACTGGAGTAAATACTTATACTCTTATCACTACAGGTGCTCCAACTCCAGTTACATCGACTGTAGGATCACCTTACAAAAAATATGCTGTTTCACAAGTATTATCTAACGGAATTGAAAGTCCGAAAGCAATTATTACCGTAAATGTATTAGCATTGCCAACAGAAGTTTTAAGTGCAATAACAAGTAATACTGCTGGAACTACTGCTGGGACATATACTGCTGCAACTTTAGCAGTAGGACAATATGTTGGAACTTCTACTACCGTGTCTTATAGAGTACCGGCATTTGCTGACACTACACTTTCCTACTACTGGACTGTACCTACAGGCGTTAGTATTGTTGGACAAGCTGCTGGAGTGAGAACCGTTGTTCAAACAGGAGCTAATGCCAACGTATTAAACGTAAATTTCCTTAATGTTTCTTCAGGAATTGGCGCTATTGGTACTATTACCGTTCAAGCACAAAATGCAAATGGTTGTAATACTGCTGCTAAAACCGTAGCGCTAACTAAAGTGTTACCTGCCGCTCCTGCTGCAATTGCAATGACTGATCCTGCTACTACTTCGACAACAGCTATTACATCGTTTGCGGCCTACATGGGTACTAATAAAGTATTAAAATTAACTGCTACTGCATCTACAACTGCTACTTCTTATGTTTGGGAATTGCCAACAGGTGTTACTCAATTGTCTGGCGGTACATCCAATGTAATTACAGTTAATTTCGCGGGAGTTACTAGTTCCAACACTTTTAATTATTCTACAGCTGTTGCGGTTCCAGTATCAACTAATGTTTTAAGAATTGGTGTTAAATCTAGAAATGGTGTAGGTGATTCAAGTACAAGTAACACAACTCTTGCTAATCCTACAACAACTTCTACTGCTAAATTATTAACTTTAACTGCCGTTGCTCCAGCAGCTCCAGCCTCTGTGACTTTAACTGATTCGGCCTCTGCAACACCAACTACAGCTATAACTGTTATTAGTAAATATGTAGGTAAAAATACTCCTTTGACTTTAACAGCAGCTTCTTCTGTATTAGCTTCTTCATATGAATGGGAATTGCCTTCAGGAGTTAATGTTGTTTCTGGTAATCCTTTAACGGATAGAATTATAACTGTTAATTTCAGTGGAATTGGTCAAGGTGTGACTAGTTACTATATTGGGGTTAAAGCAAAAAATGGTATTGGTTATTCAACAACCATTAATTCTGCATTAATTCCTTCTACCGCATCAACAGCTAAATTATTAAAAGTGACTACTTCATTACCTGCTGTTGTTGCTTCAGTTGCTGGTCAAATAGCTGGATTGTGTGGCGGAAGTACTTATACTTATACAATAACCGCTCCAGCTTTAACTAATTCTTATGTTATTACTGCTCCAGTTGGTTCTTTGGTTACATCTGCTAGTAATACTAGTAGTCCAACCAATACTTTAGCTACTACTGATTTAACATTTACAGTTACTTATCCTGCAGGATTTGTTGTTAACACAACTACAACGGTACCTAATAAATCATTAGTGATTACGTCTGTAAATGGAGTAGGATCTAGTGCTACTACTAAAACAGTAACATTAGCTACTGCCATGGCAGCGATTACTGCTGTTACAGGTGGAACTACTTATTCTACTTGTAACCAAACGTTCTCTGTAGCCGCTGTTCCAGGAGCAGTTTCTTACACATGGACCGTTCCTGCAGGAGCGTCTATTGTAAGTGGTCAAACTACCAATTCTGTGGTTGTAAATTATGGTTCACTTACAGGAAGTCAAACTATCAAAGTGATGGCTACTAATGGTTGTGGTCTTTCTAGCACCGTAAAAAGTGTAACTTTAACTTCAGGCGCTTGTCCTGCCGGTAAAGAAGAATTCACTACTGTTGCCAATGATATCACGCTTTATCCAAATCCAACTAGAGAAGAATTTAACGTTCAGTTGAATGCTTCAACCGCTGGAACAATGGAGATGACATTGTTTAACATCAATGGCGCTATAATTGGTTCAAGAACTATTGAATTGATTGAAGGAAATAATTCAATTAATGAAAATGTATCCTCATTAGCTGCTGGAGTTTATTTTGTTAAACTTACCAATACTTCTAGCAATGAAACGGTTATCAAAAAATTAGTTAAAGAATAATTTATTGAAAGTTAAGTTAATTTTAAAAGGGCGCAAATTGCGCCCTTTTTTTGTATTCTATATTTTAGTTTCGCTTTACACCACTTCCAACTGCGGTATTGCTATATCAATAATTGCATTTTTATAGTCGTGCAATTGGTTTTGAATTTTCACAAAATCAGTTTTAAAGAATTTAGTTTCCTTAAATACGTTAACGTAATACTCAATTCCTTCCAATAAGTTGTTTTTGAAGGCTTGTAGCTTTTTAATTTGTGCTCCCGTGATTTCATTCGAAACTTCCTCCACTTCATTTTTTAAATAGTCTACGTACATTTTCAATTCGTTGATGAACATATTCGGGCGATTGATTTTACCTAAAACCGAGGTGTTTCCATAGATGTGTTGCACCATATCCGAAAGCGAAACCTCTCTATCAAAGTACGCCAAATTAGGACCTGGGCAGATGACCACGCCTTGTTCTTCCCCTTTTATTTTGATACCATTTTCTAAATAAGCTGCATTCACTAATCCCACACAAAGACACGATTTATCCGTGATTTTTGTTCTTTTTTTATCCAATTCTTCTGCTGACAATTGGTCTTTTATTGCCTCCAATTCCTCCAATTTAATGTCTTGGTATTTTCTAGAAGCGGTGCAAATTCCTTGATTGGAAAACTCTTTGCTTAATGCCAATAGTTTCTTCGGACACGAACTACCTGATTTGTTTTCGATAATACGACTTAATTTCAATGCTTCATTGGTGGTTCCTTTAACCGTATTGAATGGCACTCCTAAAGGTGAAATTTGACTCGTGTAAAAATCTTTTTCTATAGACTTTGCTAACAATTTTCTTGTTTCATCATCTACTGAGGTCGCTTCTGGAACTAATAGGAATGGCGAGCCCCAACCTACTGAATCTACATGATAATAATCCAATAGAAAATCATGCTCTTCGGCAGTTCCCACACCTCCTTGCACGGTGATTTTTAATTCTAATGGTTTTTCAGGAGCTGGCATTTCTTTTTGACCTAAGGCTTTCACCATTAAATCGTGAGCCGATTGTATCAATTGGTCTTTCTTTTGCTTGAATTCCTCCATGATAGGTCCCAATAAATAACCGTCGGTGGCAAAGGCGTGTCCGCCACAATTTAAGCCCGATTCGATGCGGTATTCGGAAACCCAAAGCCCTTTTTTGGCTAAGAAATTCCCTTGTATCATCGCTGAGCGGAAATCACTCACTTTCAGGATAATTTTCTTTTTTAATTCGCCGTTAAAATCTGGAAAGAAGTCTTTAAAGTTCTCAAAATAGCTGTATAATCTAGGATTCATACCTGCCGATAATACTACGGACGATGTCAATTTACTATTCGCAAACCCACGCAACGAAGCATGAGCATCATTGAAGGTCACTGGCAATTGTTCGTTTTTGATGAAATTATCTTTATCGACTTTCGTCATAATGTTCACGTCAATACTCCCCGGTGTTAGATGCGTATCTATATAATTTTTAACCGCATCCGTTCCTTCGTCGATAAGTTGCAGTAATTGGCGTTTGATTTCCGATTTGTTCGGTAGCATGGCGATATAGTTCTCCAATGCTTCTTTGCTTTCCACTAATTCTTGTTTGAAAGCTTCAAACTTTTGTTTCACGACATCATCGACCATATTTAGGTACGCGGTGATTCGTTCCGCGCGATAATCATGAATTTTATTGGAAATGCCTTCGTAATGTAAGTGGAATTTTTTGCTGTAATAGGTATGCATTTTTTCAATTACTTCATCGTCAATGATAGAAATAACAGACGAAATACCATACTGTGCTACTCTAATAGGGCTATCAATGGTATAGGCCAATCCCATAACGGGAATGTGAAATGTATGAATAGGATTGTTAGTATTCATAAAAAATATTATTGGTTATTCAATCGGCAAAGATTATAATTCATAAGGGTTAAAAAACTGATATTTATCATACCACTACCAATTCCTCTCAAAAAAATGTATATTTGAAACTATAAATTATGATTATGTCAGAAGTAAAACACGAATTAAAACGCTCTCTTGGTTTAATTGACGCCACTAGTTTAGTCGCAGGTTCCATGATTGGTTCCGGGATATTTTTAGTTACCGCCGCTATGGCTAGGGATGTCGGTTCTGCCGCTTGGATTTTGATCATATGGTTGGTTACTGGTTTGTTGACCATGTCGGCAGCCCTGAGTTACGGCGAATTAGCCGGTATGATGCCCAATGCTGGTGGACAATACGTTTACATCCAACGCGCTTATGGAAAGCTGATTTCCTTTCTCTACGGTTGGACGGTTTTTACCGTGATTCAAACTGGAGTTATCGCTGCTGTTGCTGTGGCTTTTGCCAATTATAGTGCGGTATTTTTTCCTTTTTTAGAACATAAGATTATCACCATAGGCAGCAGTTTTGTTTTTACCAACAAACAAGTCTTGGCGATGTTGAGTATCGTTTTATTGACGTACATCAATACGAGAGGGGTTAAAAACGGAAAGATTATACAGTTGGTGTTTACCTCTGCCAAATTAATTGCGCTTTTTGCCTTGATTATTTTGGGCTTGTATGTCGGTTTTCACACCGATGTCTTCGCGAATAATTTCACCAATATGTGGGACGCCAGCAAAACGGTTTTGAATGACAACGGAACACTCACCATCACTAAATTGTCGGGGGTAGCTTTGTTAGGTGCCATGGGAGCCACGATTATCAATTCCTTATTTTCCAGTGATGCCTGGAATAACGTGACCTTTATTGCAGGAGAGATTAAAGACCCCAAAAAGAATATTCCGAGAAGTTTGTTTTTAGGAACCTTGATTGTTACGGTGATTTATATATTGGCTAATGTGGCATATTTGGCGTTGTTGCCATTACACGGAACGCCCAACGGAACGGTGTTACAACACGGCATTATGTTTGCCAGTCAGGATCGAGTAGGAGCCGCTGCTGCCAGTATGATTATGGGCAACATTGGTGTCTTTGCCATGGCCGCCTTAATTATGGTGTCTACTTTTGGGTGCAATAGTGGTTTGATATTATCGGGAGGACGTTTGTTTTATGCAATGGCAAAAGACGGATTGTTTTTTAAAAAAGCAGGTGAGTTGAATACGTTTGACGTACCCGCCAAAGCGCTATGGTTTCAGTGTCTATGGGCTTGCCTCTTGTGTGTTTCCGGTCGCTATAGCGATTTGTTAACCTATTCTACTTTTGCCTCTTTGCTGTTTTATATACTAACCATTGGAGGTTTGTTTATTTTACGAAAAAGAGAACCCGATGCCGAGCGACCGTACAAGGCTTTTGGTTATCCTATTATTCCGATACTCTATATTGTGATAACGGCTGCGATATGTTTTACCTTATTGATTTATGACACCCGAAACACGGGCTTAGGGTTGTTTATTGTGGCGTTGGGTATTCCGGTGTATTATTTGTTTTTGAATAAGAAAGGGGAGTAGTTCTCGCCTTCGAGGGAATGACAGTTGGTTTCGCCTTGTGTTAGGTTTTGGTTGCACAGCGTTACACGAAGTTTGGCACAGCGTTTCACAGCGTTTTTTTTAAACACACTTCGACAGGCTCAGCACAAAGATTATAAATACTATTTACTTATAAAAGAGCACAAAGACGCTTCGCTTTAATTCTAAGTAACTGTTTAGAAACCATTGACCAATGAACCAAGTAGCTATTGGCTAAATACTAAGCACTAATCCCGATAACTTTCGGAGAATCAATATACAATGAAAAACATCATCACTATTATAGGTTTAGTATTCCTTTTTTCTTGTTCGCATCAAGATAGCGGAGTTGCCTCTTATAACATTTCAGGAACGGTATATAACTATTATAATTTGGGAATTCCCAATATAAAAGTATACTATGGCAACAATGCCTACGTGGTGACCGATGCCCAAGGAAAATTTGAAATTGATAATGTCAATGGTTCGGTAGCCATTAGCCCGCAAGATGCCGCTTATACTTTCACTCCCAATGCTACCACGGTTGCAAACGCAGCTAGCGGCCTTTCTTTTTATGGTGCTCCTGTAGTTGCAGAAACCGCTAATTCAATTGCAGTCTATAGCTGGTTTTCTCAAAATCAATTGTCCAATGGTTTGGTACCCAGTACTGAAAATGGCACTACCGTTTCTCTTTATGACAATGCACTGGCAGCACTCGTTTTTATTGCTAAAGGCGACAAAGTAAAGGCGGAACGTATCTTCAATTTTTTTAACAATCGTATCTCCAGCGAACTCAATGCCGGCACCGGTGGTTTCTCACAATTTAGAGATACGAACGGAACACCCAACGGCAACAAATGGATGGGGGATAACTGTTGGCTCTTAATTGCTCTCAATAATTATGCGTCCAAATTCAATAGCACTACTTATAGCAACTTGCAAAACAATTTAGCCACTTGGATTCGTTCGCTTCAAAATGCAGATGGGAGCTTAAACGGAGGCTATGATAGTAATGGATTAATTAATATTCAAGTCACCGAGGGTATGATTGATGCCTATAATGCGATTTCGGGTTATGATGCCTTTCACAGTAAATTATTGACTTTTTTTAAACAAAACCGATGGGTAGCGTTCAATAAATATTTACTCGCTTATCCCAATAATTATTACCAATATGCCTTAGACAATTTCTCCTGGGGGTATTGTGCGTTTGAAGATTTTCCTTCAGCCACCTTGAGCAGTAGCTATACGCTTTTTGGAACAACCAAAATGGCAACCGCAACGGCAACCAACGTAGCTGGTTTTTGTTTTGATATTGATAAAGACGACGTTTGGTTGGAGGGCACCGGGCAAATGGTGGTTGCCTATCAAAAAGCAGGACTGGCAACAGAAGCCAATCAGTACCTTGCTGAAATGGAAAAAGCACTCGTCAACAGCACCACCTATGCCAATGCAAAAGGGATTCCCTACGCCACTAATATAGGAACCGGCTATATGTCGGGTGTATTATGGACCGGTGCCGATACGAATCCGGTGGTATCCTCCAGTGCTTGGTATCTTTTCGGGGTACTTCATTTTGATCCTATGGCAGTGGGCTATTCTAAGAATTGTCCGCAAGTCGATAAGTTTTGGTTGAATTAAGGAGGGGGGCAGGTTCCCGCCTTCGCGGGAATGACAGTTTATTCCGTGGAGCTTTATTAGTTGGGTGTGCTTCGTGTTACGTTTTGGTTGCACGGAGTAACACAGCGTTTTTTTTAAACACAAAAGAAACAAAAGATGTCAAATTTGGTTTTGTCATCCTATGTTTGCAAAACAAGAAGAAGTTCTTTGAATAAAATACAAAGCCGCTTTGCTTGAATATAGCACTAATCACTGAAAACTGAAAACTGCCAACTGCTATCGGTGGCTGAGGTGTCACATTGAGGCTCTCGAAATGCTCTCGAAGCCAC
>CAIRMK010000460.1 GCA_903879645.1 uncultured Bacteroidota bacterium | reverse complement strand
GTGGTGCTACGGAATTAAAAAAAGAGGGAATATGGGATAAAAATACAATTTTGTAGCCAATTGAAAAAAGTTTAAACGACTTCAATAAATCGAAACATAAATGGGTTCACTTTCGACCCTAAAATTACTCATTTTTTAAGTAGCAAAAGTCTAATACTATTATTTTTAACAAGCCTATAAAAATCAAATGATTTGTAGCAAAATTTCTCTAAAAAATACTAATTTAGCGGGCTAAACAAACAAACACAATTACTAATGAAAAATACAGCTTTAACGCACATTCACGAAAGTTTAGGAGCCAAAATGGTGCCATTTGCAGGTTATAATATGCCTGTTTCTTATGAGGGAGTAAATATAGAACACGAAACAGTAAGAAACGCCGTTGGTGTCTTTGACGTTTCTCACATGGGGGAATTCTTTCTAAAAGGAGAAAACGCTTTGAATTTAATCCAAAAAGTCACTTCAAATGATGCTTCTAAATTAGTGGACGGAAAAGCACAATATTCATGTCTTCCAAATAATGAGGGTGGAATTGTAGACGATTTAATTGTTTATAAGATTGCAGACAATCACTATATGCTTGTGGTAAATGCTTCAAATATTGATAAAGATTGGAATTGGATTTCTTCACACAATGATTTAGGCGTTGAAATGACAAATGCATCTGATGCCTATTCTCTTTTAGCTATTCAAGGTTCTAAAGCAGCGGAAGCTATGCAATCGTTAACCTCAATTGATTTAGCAAATATGCCGTATTATTCTTTCCAAATAGGAGATTTTGCAGGATTAAATAACATAATAGTATCAGCAACAGGTTACACTGGTTCGGGTGGATTCGAAATTTATTTTAAAAATGAAGAGGCTGAAACTATTTGGAAAAAAATATTTGAAGCAGGTGCTACTTTTGGAATTAAACCAATTGGATTAGCGGCTCGTGATACTTTACGCTTAGAAATGGGATTCTGTTTATATGGCAATGACATCAATGACACAACTTCTCCACTAGAAGCAGGTCTGGGTTGGATAACTAAATTTGACAAAGAATTTACTAATTCAGCTAACTTAAAAGCTCAAAAAGAAGCAGGTGTTACTAAAAAACTAGTAGGTTTTGAAATGATAGAAAGAGGAATTCCACGTCACGATTATGAAATTGTTGATGCCAATGGAAATAACATCGGAATTGTAACCTCAGGTACTCAAGCTCCTAGTTTGGGGAAAGCCATAGGAATGGGTTATATAAAAACCGAATTTGCAACGGTAGATTCTGAAATTTATATTGCCATTAGAGATAAAAAAATAGCGGCTAAAGTGGTGAAAATGCCATTCTACAAAAAATAAAAAAAATAAAAACAACGGCAATAACAGTACTATAAGTATAAATCCCTTAAGTTTGTTATTGCCTTTGTATTTAAACACTCAACTATTTGAAAAAATTACTCTTATTAGTTGCCTTATTCCCAATCATCAGTTTTGCACAAGGTGAAAAAAATCCGTGTGAAACATTATCAAAGATCAATGTTGTTATCCAAGAACAACATTACAAACCAAAACCTATTGATGATAGCTTATCCGTTTATGTTTTCAATACTTTCCTTAAACAATTAGACGAAAACAATAGCCTCTTCATTGAACCCGAAATAGGTCTTTTAAAAAAACACATCCTAAAATTAGACGATTATATACGCTCTAAAAACTGTATGTTTTTAGACGATTTTTATGCTACTTACAATCAAGCTATAGACAGGTATGAAAATACTATAACAACAATTAAAAAAGAACCTTTCCCTTATAGTAGTAGGGAAGACATTCGTTTTTCTAAAAAGCCTTTTCCTTATGTTAAGGATGATAAAGAATTTACATTTTTATATAAAAAAAGAATTCTTTTTAATGTATTAAAAGAAATTGCAGAAACGAGTAAAAATAAAGATTCTCTAACTGCCAATTTTGATGCAATTGCTGCGAAAGCAAAAATTAAAACATTTGAAAATTTTGATTGTAAGTCTAATGAATACAGACTTTCAAAAAAAGCCTTTTACTCAAAATTTTTTATGGTGTTCTGTTCGTACTTTGATCCACACACAGAGTACTTTTCAGAAAGTGAAAAATCAAGCTTTCTGTCTTCTGTTAGTGCAGACAATCTAACTTTTGGTTTATACCTTTCAGAAAATGATAAAGACGAAATAACAGTAGCAGAAATAATACCGGGAAGTTCTGCTTATTTTACTCAAAAAATAGAAGAAGGAGATATACTGATAAAGATAAAATCAAAAAATGAAGAATTTAATATTTTATGTTCGTCAATGGATAAGGTGTCAGAAATTATTAGTTCTACGGATTACAAAACTGCTGATTTTACTTTAAGAAAAAAAAGTGGAGAAATCTACACCATCAATTTAGAGAAAAAAGTAATGAAAGATTATGATATTAATGTCTACAGTTATATCATAGAAAAAGATAATAAGAAGACTGGCTATTTAAGGATTCCCAGTTTTTATGCCACGTTTGAAAATGGGAAAACCAATGTAAGTGATGATGTCGCCAGAGAAATTTACAAACTTCAAAAAGATAATATAGAGGGCCTTATTATTGACCTAGAAAATAATGGAGGCGGAGCTTTAGAGGAAGCAGTCAAAATTACAGGACAATTTATTGATATTGGACCAGTAGCTATAATGAATGATCGCAATGGTAATAAACAAATAGTGAAAGATACTAATCGCGGCACAATATACGCTGGACCACTGGTAGTGCTTATCAATGGATTTTCAGCTTCAGCGAGTGAGTTTTTTGCTAACGCCATGCAAGATTACAATCGCGCAATAATTGTCGGAAATCAATCGCATGGAAAGGCGTCTATTCAACGAATAATGCCACTATCAGATACTAAAAACCCTGATGAGTTCATTAAATTGACCATTGAAAAATTTTACAGAATCACAGGGAAAAGCAATCAAACCATAGGTATTACTCCCGATGTGATGATTCCTAGTCTTTTTGACAAGCAAATGCCTCGTGAAAAAAACAATCCAACAGCATTGAAAAACGATGAAATAAATGCAGTAAATAAATATAGCATGCTAACTAATGATTATGCTCAAGCCATTGCATTGAGTAAAAAAAGAGTAGCCGAAAATCCAAACATCACAACAATAGCAAATTTAGAGGCAAAAATTAATGCACTTTACGATAATGATTTTGCACCTATCCCTTTACAGTTCGATAAAGTTTTTGACGAAATAAGACGCGTAAATTCGATCTGGAAAGATATAAAAACCAACAGCACAACAGAATATCCTTTGAAAGTAGAAAGAAATTCAACAGATATTGACTACCAACAATTTGATGAATATTTAAAAACAAACAATAAAGAAAAGATTAAAGCCATAAAATGTAATATTCATATTGTTGAAG
>CAIRMK010000459.1 GCA_903879645.1 uncultured Bacteroidota bacterium | reverse complement strand
CTCTTCCTTGTGGAGCTGGGCGAAGTCTTTTCAACATCATTCCACCATCTACACGGATTTCTTTTATAAACAAGCCTGCTTCCGAAACATTTCCTTCAGCATTTTTCTGTTCCCAATTGTTAATTGCAGATAATACTAATTTCTCTAATTTTCTTGAAGCTTCTTTTGAGCTAAATCTTAATATATTTAAAGCTCTTTCCACTTTCTGACCTCTTACCAAGTCTGCTACTAAGCGCATTTTTCTAGGTGAAGTAGGGCAGTTATTTAATTTTGCAAAAGCTATAGACTTGTTAGCCTCTTTTCTTGCATCTGCTGTTTCTCTTTTACGAACTCCCATTGCTTCTTATTTTTTACCTTTATTTTTTGCTCCAGCGTGACCTCTAAATGATCTTGTTGGTGAAAACTCTCCTAATTTATGTCCTACCATGTTCTCAGTTACATAAACCGGAACAAATTGACGACCATTATGTACTGCGATAGTTTGTCCTACGAAATCTGGCGTAATCATTGAAGCTCTAGACCATGTCTTAACAACTCCTTTATTTCCTCCAGCTATATTTTCTTGAACTTTTTTATCTAATTTGTAGTGTACAAAAGGTCCTTTTTTTAATGAACGTGCCATGTCTATCTAATTATTTCTTTCTGCGTTCAACAATATACTTATTACTCGGGTTAACTTTAGAACGAGTTCTATAACCTTTAGCAGGAAGACCTTTTCTAGAACGTGGATGACCTCCAGAAGAACGCCCTTCACCACCTCCCATAGGGTGATCAACAGGGTTCATCGCTACCGGTCTTGTTCTTGGTCTTCTTCCCAACCATCTTGTTCTACCCGCTTTACCAGATACAATTAATTGATGATCAGAATTAGATACTGCTCCAATTGTTGCTGAACAAGTTAACAAGATTAATCTAGTTTCACCTGAAGGCATTTTAATTGTAGCATACTTACCATCTCTTGCCATTAACTGAGCAAAAGTACCTGCACTTCTAGCAATTGTAGCACCTTGACCAGGACGTAATTCAATACATGAAATTACAGTACCCAAAGGAATTTTACTTAATGGTAAAGTATTCCCGATTTCAGGAGCTGCACCCTCACCAGACACAACAGTTTGTCCAACTTGTAAACCATTTTGAGCAACGATATACGTTTTCTCTCCATCGGCGTACCATAATAATGCTATAAAAGCAGTTCTATTTGGATCATACTCAATAGATTTCACTGTAGCTGGAACTCCAACTTTAGATCTTTTGAAATCAATGATACGATATCTTTGCTTGTGACCACCGCCTGTATAACGCATGGTCATTTTTCCTTGACTATTTCTACCTCCTGAGTTTTTTATCGGTGCAATCAATGATCTCTCCGGCTTATCAGTCGTAATGGCGTCAAAACCATTAACAACTCTAAAACGCTGACCCGGGGTAATAGGTTTTAATTTTCTTACTGACATCTTAATTTATTAGATATTGTTGTAAAAATCTATTGTTTCTCCTTCTTGTACTTGCACAATCGCTTTTTTATAAGCATTTGACTTTCCACTTATCAAACCACTTTTAGTGTATTTAGTAGTTCTATCTGGTCTAACATTCATTGTATTAACACTTACAACTGATACTCCATAAGTTGCCTCAACAGCTTTCTTAATTTGTACTTTATTTGCTTTTTTGTCTACAACGAAACCAAAACGATTGAAAACCTCACCATCTTTGGTGATTTTTTCTGTAATAATAGGTTTAACTATGATACTCATGGCTTCTTATTTGCTTAAATTATCTTCAATTCCTTCTAAAGAACCTTCTAATAAGACCAAGTTATTTGCGTTTAAAATCGCATAAGTACTTATTTCTGAATTAGTTACCACACTAGAGGCCTTTAAATTGCGTGACGACAAATATACATTTTTATTTGAATCACCCAACACAAATAAAGATTTTTTATTTTCTAATCCTAAAGCACTTAAAACTAATAAAAAGTTTTTTGTGTTTGGTGTATCAAAAGTAAAATCTTCAACTACTAAAATGTTAGATTCTTTTGCTTTTAAAGAGAAAGCAGATCTTCTTGCTAAACGCTTTAAACTTTTGTTCAATTTAAATGAATAACTTCTTGGTCTTGGACCAAAAACAGTACCCCCTCCTTTGAACAAAGGATTTTTTGCACTACCAGCACGAGCTGTTCCCGTACCTTTTTGCTTTTTAATTTTACGAGTACTACCAGCAACTTCTGCTCTTTCCTTAGCTTTATGAGTTCCTTGTCTTTGATTTGCCAAGTATTGCTTAACATCAAGATATACTGCGTGTTTATTTGGTTCTATACCGAATACTGAATCAGAAAGTTGAACTTTTCTTCCAGTATCTTTTCCTTTGATATCTAAAACTTTTACTTCCATTACTTCTGAATGATTACATAAGAGTTTTTGCATCCAGGAATAGCTCCTTTAACAACAAGTAGATTCTTTTCAGCAACTACTTTCAAAACTCTAAGATTTTGTACTTTAACATTATCACCACCCATTCTTCCAGCCATACGCATTCCTTTGAATACACGTGATGGATAAGACGATGCTCCTACTGATCCAGGTGCTCTCAAACGATTGTGTTGACCGTGTGTTGCTTGTCCAACACCACCAAAACCGTGACGTTTAACAACACCTTGAAAACCTTTCCCTTTTGATACACCTTGCACATCAACAAATTCTCCTTCAGTAAAAACATCAACTGTGATGCTATCACCAAGATTAAATTTACCTTCAAAACTTTGGAATTCAACGACTTTCTTTTTAGCAGAAGTACCAGCTTTTTTAAAGTGACCTAAATCAGCTTTAGTGGCGTGTTTTTCTGTTTTGTCATCGAAACCAAGTTGTAAGGCTTCATACCCGTCAACCTCAATGGTTCTGACTTGGGTAACGACACAAGGTCCAGCTTCGATTACAGTACAAGGAATATTTTTCCCGTTTTCATCGAATAAGCTAGTCATGCCGATTTTTCTTCCAATTAACCCAGACATATTAAACTATTTATTAATTATTAATTCTCTTTTTATTTTTCAAAGAAGAAAGTATTAGAATATTTTTCAAAACCCTAATACTTAAATCTTAATTTGTTTAAAGTAAATTAAACTTTGATTTCTACTTCAACACCACTTGGCAACTCTAATTTCATTAGAGCATCAATAGTTTTTGAAGATGAACTGTAAATATCAATTAGTCTTTTGTAAGACATAACTTCAAATTGTTCTCTTGATTTTTTATTAACGTGTGGAGAACGTAATACAGTAAATATTTTTTTGTGAGTTGGCAACGGAATAGGACCAGTTACAACAGCACCTGTACTTTTTACAGTTTTTACAATCTTTTCAGCAGATTTATCTACCAACATGTGATCGTAAGATTTTAATTTTATTCTAATTTTTTGACTCATCTTGATAAAAATTATGCGTTTCCTTTTGCTTTTTTGATAACTGCTTCAGATATATTTGAAGGTGTTTCTGCATAGTGAGAAAATTCCATTGTAGATGTCGCTCTACCTGATGAAAGAGTTCTTAATGTAGTAACATAACCAAACATTTCAGATAATGGAACATCAGCCTTAATAGTTTTAGCACCATTTCTGTCTCCCATATCATTCACTTGACCTCTACGACGATTGATATCACCAACGATATCCCCCATGTTTTCTTCTGGCGTTATAACCTCCATTTTCATGATTGGTTCCAAAATGATAGCTCCAGCAGCTTTAGCTACTTCTCTATACCCCATTCTTGCTGCTAATTCAAAAGAAAGAGCATCTGAATCGACTGGGTGAAAAGATCCGTCTGTTAAAGTAACTTTCAAACTATCCACTTGATAACCTGCTAATGGACCAGTTTTCATAGCTTCACGGAAACCTTTTTCTACAGATGGAATATATTCTTTAGGGACGTTACCACCTTTTACAGCGTTAATGAATTGCAATCCTACTGGAACTCTTCCATCAACTTCATCTGCAGGCTCAAGTGTAAATACGATATCACCAAATTTACCACGACCTCCAGATTGTTTTTTATATGTTTCTCTATGTTGAGCTGATTTAGTAAAAGCTTCTTTGTATTCAACTTGAGGTTCACCTTGATTAACTTCAACTTTGAATTCACGTTTCATTCTATCAACAAGAATATCTAAGTGTAACTCACCCATTCCCGAAATGATAGTTTGACCTGAAGCTTCATCAGTTCTCACTGTAAATGTTGGATCTTCTTCAGCCAATTTTGCCAAAGCCATACCCATTTTATCAACATCAGCTTTAGTTTTTGGCTCGATAGCAATACCAATTACTGGCGCTGGAAATTTCATTGACTCAAGAATAATTGGGTGTTTTTCATCACACATTGTATCTCCAGTCTTGATATCTTTAAATCCAACTGCTGCTCCAATATCTCCAGCTTCGATATAATCGATTGGATTTTGTTTGTTAGCGTGCATTTGATAAATACGAGAAATTCTTTCTTTGTTACCTGAACGAGTGTTCAAGATATATGAACCAGCATCCAAACGACCTGAATAAGCACGGAAGAAAGCTAAACGACCAACATAAGGGTCAGTAGCAATTTTAAATGCTAAAGCTGCGAAAGGCTCTTTTACATCAGGACGACGTAAGATTTTAGTTTGATCTTCTTCTAACAAATCAACATCATCAGGATGAATTCCTTCGATACCTTCTTTGTCTAAAGGAGATGGTAAATATTTACAAACTGCATCTAACATGAATTGAACTCCTTTGTTTTTGAAAGAAGAACCAGCAATCATAGGAATGATAGCCATGTCGATTGTAGCTGCTCTTAAAGCAACATTGATTTCATCCTCAGTGATAGAATCTGGATCTTCCATGTATTTATCAAGAAGATTTTCATCATAATCAGCAACCGCTTCAATAAGGATATCTCTATATTCTTTAACTTCAGCAACCATATCAGCAGGAATATCAACAACATCAAAAGTCGCCCCTTGGGTTGCATCATGCCATACGATAGCTTGATTTTTTACTAAATCTACAACACCTCTAAAATCGTTTTCTTCACCAATTGGCAAAGTAATAGCAACTGCGTTAGATTTTAACATATCTCTAACTTGCTGGCAAACCATTAAGAAGTTAGAACCTTGACGATCCATTTTGTTTACGAATCCCATACGTGGAACTCTATATTGATCAGCAAGTCTCCAGTTAGTTTCTGATTGTGGCTCAACACCATCAACCGCAGAAAATAAGAAAACCAAACCATCAAGTACACGTAAAGAACGGTTTACTTCTACAGTAAAGTCAACGTGCCCAGGAGTATCAATAATATTAAAGTGATAATCTTCCGAAGTCGGTAAAGGTTTACCTTGTTCTGTTGGAAAACTCCATTCACAAGTTGTAGCAGCAGAAGTAATTGTGATACCTCTTTCTTGCTCTTGTGCCATCCAGTCCATTGTTGCAGCACCATCGTGCACTTCACCAATTTTGTGTGACTTTCCTGTGTAGAATAATATACGTTCTGTAGTGGTAGTTTTTCCAGCATCAATGTGAGCTGCAATACCAATATTTCTTGTGAATTTTAAATCTCTAGCCATTTCTTAATGAATTAAAATCTAAAATGTGAGAATGCTTTGTTTGCTTCAGCCATTTTGTGAGTATCCATTCTCTTTTTAACAGCAGCACCTTCTTCTT
>CAIRMK010000458.1 GCA_903879645.1 uncultured Bacteroidota bacterium | reverse complement strand
ATCCTGTTCGTAAAGAAGTAGGCGTATTGGATCCACACACCGAATTGTCTAAAAGAACCAATTGCCTTTGGGAAGGCGCCAATATTGTAAGCGGTAATGCCAAAGCAGTAGTCATCAATACAGGTAATGATACCATTTTTGGCAGTATTGCTCAAAGTGCGAATACGGTAGTTGAAACCACTTTTGAAAAAGGGATTAAAGATTTTGGGTATTTCTTGATGAAGATTACTCTGGTGCTTTCCTTTTTTATTCTGGTGGTTAATTTGTTGAATCATAAAAGTGTGATTGAATCGGCACTTTTTGCGTTGGCTCTTGCGGTAGGAATGGCACCCGAGCTATTGCCAGCCATTACGACCATAGCCATGAGTGCTGGAGCGAAAAGAATGCTAGCCAAAAAAGTGATTGTAAAAAAATTGGCATCCATTCAGAATCTTGGAGAAGTTAATTTGCTTTGCACGGATAAAACCGGAACGATTACAGAAGGCGCTATTAAAGTATCCAAAATTGTAGATGGTTTTGATGTTGAGAGTGCCTCGGTAAAAGAATTGGCGTATTGGAATGCCACTTTCGAATCGGGTTATGCCAATCCGATAGACGATGCTTTAAAAGCATTGCAATTGGATATCAAAGTCCAACCTAAAAAGATTGGCGAGGTGCCTTATGATTTTATTCGAAAAAGATTGAGCATTGCTATTGCTACGGATTCAGATAAAAAATTAATTTGTAAAGGCGCTTATACGCAAATTTTGAGCATTTGTACGCAAGTACAATTATCCAACGGCACTGTTGAAGCGATTGAATCTCACAAAGTAGCCATTGAGAATAATTATACCCAATTTGGCATGGGTGGTTTGCGTGCCATTGCCGTTTGTTATAAAAGCATTACCACAGACAGTATCACTAAAGAAGACGAAACCAATATGATTTTTGCTGGTTTTATTCTATTAGAAGACCCAGTAAAAGAAGGTATCATTGAAACCTTAGACGAATTGAAAAAACTAAGAGTGGGTTTGAAAATTATTACAGGTGATAATAAAAATGTAGCCCGATCGATTGCACTTAAAATAGGAATAAAAGAACCTGTAGTAATGACTGGCGAGGAATTATTCAATACGAGTCCCGAAGCCTTAAAGCAATTGGTAAAGAAAACGCATATTTTTGCTGAGGTAGAGCCACAACAAAAAGAACGCATTATTCAGGCATTGCGCAAAACGTATACTGTAGCTTATATGGGTGACGGAATTAACGATGTATCGGCTATCAATGCCGCCGATGTTGGAATTTCAGTTTCTAATGCTGTAGATGTAGCAAGAGAAGCCGCCGATTTTGTGTTGATGGAAAAAACCTTAATGGTTTTGGTAGATGGAATTATTGAAGGTAGAAAAACATTTGCCAATACCTTAAAATATATTTTTATCAATACCGGTTCTACTTTTGGAAACATGTTTAGTGTTGCCATTGCGTCGTTATTGCTTCCTTTTTTGCCAATGCTTCCAAAGCAAATATTGCTGACTAATTTCATAACCGATTTTCCTTATCTAACTGTAGCCTCTGATAATGTTGATGAAGAACAATTGGACAGACCCGGTAAATGGGATTTGAAATTCATTAGAAACTATATGGTAATATTTGGAATTCACAGCTCGTTGTTTGATGTAATTACCTTTTTAACTTTGTTGTATGTCTTAAAAGTAAAAGAAGCTGCTTTTCAAACGAGTTGGTTTGTAGAATCCATTCTTACCGAATTGTTTATTTTATTCATCATCCGAACGCATAAGAATTTCTTTAAAAGCAAACCCGGCAAGTATTTATTCTTATTGAGTATCTTCGGATTGGTACTAACTTTAGGATTGCCTTATACGCCATTAGCTAATGAAGTTGGTCTAGTGCCGATTCCATTGTTTAATCTTGGAATACTATTGAGTATTGTGGCGGTATATATTATAACAGCGGATATATTAAAAGTGTGGTTCTTTAAGAAATATAGGAGTGCCTAAAAAAATTAATATTCCCCATTAACATAAAACCAACTCCCATCTTCAAAGACAAAGTTTGATTTTTCATGATGAATTTGTTCTTTTCTATGATTATCGATGTAATGCGCTTTAAAAGTAACTGTGGTTGGAGTAATTTCAAGAACCTCTAAACGACACCAATGATTGCTATGAGACCAAGCTAGTATGTCTTTTTTCTTGTGCAACTTTCTAGTTGAGGTATGTGTTGTAGCAATTAAATAATCGGCATCCCCAGTAGCATAAGCACTATATCTTGAACGCATTAAGGCTTCTGCAGTGGGTGCCTTGGTCAATCCTTTGATATAAGGTTGACAACAGTTTTCAAAAGGTAAGTGGTTACCACAATAGCAAATAGTCATAACGTGTCAAGTTTTATTTTCGTTAAACTTTCTTACAATTTCTTTTAATTTTTCTTCACGAGCCACTTTTTTAGCTTTCGCTTTGTCTTGCTCTTTGTGCAGTTTGTCGTTGTGTGCTTTTATGTTTCGTTCGTTATTTCTTCCCATTATTATTTAATCTTGTCGATTTTTAAATATCCGATATGCAATTCATCTTCTGCAATGCTTTCCATTGGAGTAATTTGCAATTCAAATTGTTCAATCAAATTTAGTGATAAAATTTCTTTTACATTATATAAATCGTCTATATCTATACCGAATTTGTCATCAATATGTGAAGTAGCTCCTTTAAATCCATAATGTTTATAGAAAGTGGTTACTTTTGCTTTTTTGGTAGCCTCCGATAGGGATTCGCCAACAGCCAAAACTTTATAATGGTATTCTTCAAATTCATTTTCTTTATAGCCACCAAGATTGATGAAAAATAGTTGTGATTTTGATTCCGTAACGGTTCCTTTTGCAACCACTTCTATTTTAAATTGATCAACAGCAGTGACTTCTCGCCAAGCATCGATATGAATTTGTCCTTTAGCTTCTGGCCAAAAAGCTTTCATCTCTGGGATTAATTCTTTTAAGGATTTGCCAATCCCAAAGAAAATGTCGTGTTGTTCGGTATATCTTCCTTTAGGTCGACAACCTAGCATAATCATGTAAAGTTTATTTGTGTTTTCCATCTTTCAAAAATACATTTTTTTACTAAAAGAAAACTTTGGCACAGCTATTGAACTTATATTTGCATCATTAATTACTAAAAAAAAATATTTTCTATGAGAAAGATTACTTTATTGATAGCTTTTATCGGGATGATAGCGCTACAAGGTTGTACAGGTCCACAAGGAGCTCCTGGTCAAAACGGACAAGATGGATTGTTAAGTGAGGTTTTTGAGCTTCAAAATGTTAGCTTTGGTTTTGATACTACCAATGGTTACAATATCTATAGAACTTTAAGTCCTAATATTTACGCTTCTGATAATCTCTTGATTTATAGAATGACAGGAACTATTAACTCTACTACTCCAATTTGGCAATTAATTCCAAGAACATTGTATTTAACGCAAGGACAATTGGATTATGACTATGATTTTAGTAAAGTAGATTTTACTATTTATGCCGGTGGTAATTATGATATATCGACAACACCAGCCTATTTGACTAATCAGACTTTTAGAGTAGTAGTTATTCCTGGCTATTTCTCAAATAAAATGAAAACAGTGGATACTTCAGATTATAATGCTGTTATTAAAGCATACAATATTGATGACAGTAATGTTAAGATACTTAAATAAATTATTAATAATCAATAATTTGTTTTGTAAAAGAGGTTGTATTTAAATACAACCTCTTTTTTTTATTCTTCTTCTTTAGATGGTTTTTCAAGTTCCTCTTTCTCAGTTTTTAGTAAAGAAACGACTATACCGGTAAGTAATGAAATCGTTATAAAGCTGAGTGAAATCCATTCTGGGAATTTATAGTAATGAATGATTAACATTTTAATTCCAACAAAAGTTAGAATGGCAATCAGGCTATATTCCAAATAACTAAATTTTTCCAACATATTCGCCAAGAAGAAATACATAGAGCGCAAACCAAGTATGGCAAAAATATTAGAACTGAATACCAAGAAAGGGTCGGCTGTAATGGCTAGAATAGCAGGAACACTATCCATGGCAAAAACCATATCCATGACTTCAATAACAATAAGTGTTATCAATAATGGCGTAGCATAATTGCGATTGTTTTCTTTAATGATAAAATGTTCTTTGTCTCTATGATGTGTAATTGGAATTATTTTTCCAATCATCTTATAGACAAATGATTCTTTAGGGTCGAATTCGTCTTCCTCTTTTTTGAAAAGCATTTTTAGAGCCGTAAATACTAGAAATCCACCAAAGATATAGGTAATCCAATCGATTTGTCTTATTAAGATTACTCCAAAGAATATCATTAAGCCTCTAAAAATGATGGCGCCAATAATTCCCCAAAACAAAACACGGTGTTGGTATTTTTGTGCTATTTTAAAAGAAGCAAAGATGACCGCAATAACAAAAATATTATCAGCACTCAACGATAATTCAATCAAATAACCAGTGATAAATTTCATAGAAGCCACAGATGGCTTGAGATGGTCTGGATTACCAACATAGTTATTGTAGTACAACCAATAAATGACTCCAGAAAAGGCAAAAGATAAAGTCACCCAAATTCCAGTCCACATACCCGCTTCTTTAGAACTGATGATATGAGGTGTTTTATTGAAGATTCCTAAATCTAAAGCTAAAAAGAGTAAAACGGCTGCTATAAATAAAATCCAAACTATCATATTTAATTATGAATTACGAATTACGAATCACAAAGATAACCTTTATTCAGTATTGGTGAAAATTCATATTTCATATTTTAAAATCAATAATTATTAAATTAACCCCTAAAAAAATGGGGTATATTTATTTTTGAATTAAAATAGTATTATATTTGCATCAAATTATAAGGGTATAACTTTTAAAAATTAATTTTTATGTCAACTTTACGTTTCCAAGCATTAAAAGATGCATCAGGTAGAAAACCTGTAAAATTTGAAGAAGCTGGTAAGAAATCAGCTCTTTTTGGTTCTAATGTGTTTAATGATAAAGCAATGAGGCAGTATTTAACTTCTGATGCTTATAAAGGAGTGAAAGATGCAGTGCAGCACGGAACTAAAATAGACAGAAAATTAGCTGATTATATCGCAATGGGTATGAAAGAGTGGGCTTTGTCTAAAGGAGTAACTCATTATACGCACTGGTTTCAACCCTTAACAGGAACAACTGCTGAAAAACATGATGCTTTTTTTGAAACGTCTTATGATGGTTCTGATCCTGTTGAAAAATTTGGAGGCGGACAATTAGTACAACAAGAGCCAGATGCCTCTTCTTTCCCAAATGGAGGCATTAGAAATACCTTTGAAGCTCGTGGATATACTGCCTGGGATCCAACTTCTCCTGCATTTATCTTCGGAACTACTTTATGCATTCCAACCGTTTTTATCTCTTATACAGGTGAAGCTTTAGATTATAAAACGCCACTTTTACGTGCGTTAAACGCTGTTGATGAAGCTGCTACTGATGTGTGTAAATATTTTGATAAAAACGTTAAGAAAGTAACAGCAACTTTAGGATGGGAGCAAGAATATTTCTTGGTAGATTCGGCTTTGGCAAATTCTCGTCCTGATATTGTAATGACCGGTAGAACTTTGTTGGGGCATACTTCTGCCAAAGGACAACAATTGGATGACCATTATTTTGGTTCTATTCCATCTCGTGCTTTGAATTATATGAGAGAATTGGAAGAAGAATGTATGTTGTTAGGGATTCCTGTAAAAACACGTCATAATGAAGTAGCTCCAAACCAATTCGAATTGGCTCCAATATTTGAAGAAACTAATTTGGCAGTGGATCACAACTCCTTGTTAATGGATGTAATGTCGAAAGTAGGAGAGCGTCATGATTTTAAAGTGTTGTTCCATGAAAAACCTTTTAAAGGAGTAAATGGTTCCGGAAAACATAACAACTGGTCAATGGCTACAGATACAGGAGTGAATTTACTTTCTCCTGGAAAAACGCCAATGAGTAACTTACAATTTTTATCGTTTTTTATCAATACGATTAAAGCGGTTCAAGACTATGAAGAATTACTTCGTGCTGCTATTGCAACGGCAAGTAATGACCACAGGCTTGGTGCTAATGAAGCACCACCAGCCATTGTTTCTGTTTTCATTGGAGAACAATTGACTAAAGTTTTAGCTGAATTAGAAGGTGTTTCTAAAGGGAAACTTTCTCCAGAAGAAAAAACAGATTTGAAATTGAATGTAGTAGGTAAAATTCCAGATGTAATGCTGGATAATACTGATAGAAATAGAACGTCACCATTCGCTTTTACTGGAAATAAATTTGAATTTAGAGCGGTTGGTTCTTCTGCTAACTGTGCTAATGCTATGACTACTTTGAATTCTATTGTTGCAAAACAATTGAAAGATTTCAAAAAAGAAGTAGATGCTTTGATTGAGAAAAAAGATTTAAAGAAAGATGAGGCTATTTTTAATGTATTAAGAGAATATATTAAAGGGACTAAAAAAATCCTTTTTGAAGGGGATGGTTATAGTGATGCTTGGGAAAAAGAAGCTAAGAAACGTGGATTGAGCAATCATAAAACGACACCAGCAGCTTTGAAAGCTAAAGTATCTCAAAAAGCCTTGGATTTATTTAAAGATTTGAACGTAATGAACCACGTTGAAGTGGAAGCGCGTTATGAAATTGAATTGGAAGAATACACTAAGAAAATTCAAATAGAAGGAAGAGTTTTAGGTGATATTGCAAGAAATCATGTAATTCCTACGGCTATTCGTTATCAAAATACGTTGATTGAAAACGTTCGTGGATTGAAAGAAATCTTCGGAAAAGATTTTGAGAAAATTGCGAAAGAGCAAATTGTTTTGATTAAAGAAATTTCAGAACATATTGAAGGAATCCATACACAAGTAGAAGCTATGACTGAAGCTCGTAAAAAAGCGAATGCTTTGACCGATGCTCAAAAAATGGCAGAATCGTATTGTGATAAAGTGAAACCTTACTTTGAAGTAATTAGAGAACATTGTGATAAATTAGAACTTTTAGTAGATAATGAAACTTGGACGTTGGTTAAATACAGAGAGTTGTTGTTTACGAGATAGATTTTGAGAGAATAGAACATAGAACATAGAGAATAGAATATAGAGAATAGAAACCCCGATTCAAGATTTTGAATCGGGGTTTTGTTTTTAATCTAAAGGATTTTGATTTTCTAAAGACTTTGTGTTTTCTAAAGGCATGATTAAAGTTTCTAAAGGCATGAGCAGAATTTCCAAAGGCACGATTCAATATTCTAAAGGTGTAAATTGAATTTCTAAAGACAAGAAAATATTTTCTAAAGGTTAGAGTTAAATTTCTAAAGGCATGACTAAAGTTTCTATAGGTTTGAATTGAATTTCTAAAGGTATGAATCAATTTTCTAAAGATATGAATCAATCTTCTAAAGACATGAATTGAATTTCTAATACTATTTCATTTCTTTGTTCATTTTTTTAATGATTTCGAATAAATAGCGGGCGTATTTATTGGTGGTAATTGTGCTTTTGCAAAATTTATTTTCCGTAACTTCGTTCTATGAATATAAAAAAACTCCTCCTCTGCACTTTGATTTTCTTTTCCTTTCAGTTGGTAAAGGCACAAGAACAATTTACTGTTTTTTTTGACAGCAATAAATTTGAGGTTACCAAAACGGAAAGTAAAAGACTCCAAGATTGGATTTTGGCTAATAAAGACAGTAAAATAGTTGCTATAAACGGCTATACTGATGAGGATGGGACTAATGGTTTTAATGATACTTTGTCTAAAAGACGAGTTGATTTTATTTTTAATCAAATAAAGAATCAAGTTAAAATTCGGGAAGACTTTAAAACTAGAAGTTTTGGTGAGAATTTTAAGCAATCGAAGAACAAAGCTGAGAATCGAAAAGTGACGATTTACTATATTCTATCCAAAGATTTGGCTCGCGAAGACGAGATATTGGGGATTAAGCCCACAGAGGTCGTTCCTGAAGAAGTTGTTCCTATTGAAGAAGAAACTATGAATTTTCCTGAAAATGCTACATTAGAAGATAAAATTAAGTTATCAAGGAAAGGTACGCTTATTCGATTGAATGATGTTAATTTTTATGTAAATACTTTTGCGATACTGCCCACTTCGCGGACTGCAATAGACGAGTTGATTAGAACTTTAGATAAATATCCTAAGTTGAAAATTGAAATTCAAGGGCACATTTGTTGTGTAAATAAGGATATAAAAAATTTGTCATTAGAAAGAGCTCGTCAAGTAAAAAGAATTTTAGTTTCGGAAGGGATTAAAGAAAAAAGAATTCAGGTAAAAGGTTTTGGGGTCTCCAAACCCAAGTTTCCGATTCCTGAAAAAAGTGAGGCGGAAGCTGCTAGAAACCGACGAGTAGAGATTATGATTTTGGAAAAATAAAATCTGATGAAAAAGATTCTGATTATCGTATTTATGATGTCATTTTGTGTTGAGGCACAAGAGAAATTCAACGTTTATTTTGATTTTGACAAGTACGATTTGAATGAGGCTGCGGTTAAGAAAATCAATACTTGGATTGCTGAAGGAAAGGATTATGAGGTAACTAAACTTTACGGCTTTTGTGATTGGAAAGGAACAAGTCAATACAATGATACTTTGGCTTTGAAGCGCGTTTATGTTGTTTATGATTTTTTGAAAGCCACTAAAGTTGCCGTTAAAAAAGATATAGAAATTAGAGGCTTTGGGAAAGATTTTGAGCAATCTAAAGTGCAAGGGGAAAACCGCAGAGTGACGCTTATTTTTCAAGAAAAGAAAGGAATTGCAACCGTAAAAAACGCTGATTTACAACTTAAAAAACAGGTTGATTCTTCTAAAAAAGGGGATTTAATTAGATTACCCAACTTATATTTTTATAATAATTCTGCCAAAATAGTTCCGAAATCACAACCTGTCTTATATGATTTGTTGTGTGTATTGGTGGATAATCCAAAACTTAAAATAGAAATTCAGGGGCATATTTGTTGTAAACTTCCAAATGAAGCAGAATCGGTTTCTGCTGCTAGAGCTAAAGCTATTTATAATTTTTTAATTCTTAATAAAATTGACAGAAAAAGATTGACCTATAAAGGATACGGAGTTACAAGACCTATTTATACGATACCCGAAAAAAATGCGTTAGAAGAAGAAGAGAACAGAAGAGTGGAGATTTTAATACTAGAAAAAGAATAGATATGAGAGTTAAATTATTGGTATTGCTATTGGTATTTGTGTCTGGTTTTTCACAAGACAAAATGGAAGTTTTTTTTGATTTTAATGTTGCAACTCCTAATCAAAGTTCGGCTGAAATCCTTCAAAAATGGATTGCCGAAAATCCGAATAGTGTAGTGACAAAACTTTCGGGTTATTGCGATAATGTTGACGGTCGTGCTTATAACAAAGCGTTGTCTTTGAAACGCATCAACTCGGTACTCAATACATTAAAAGAAAACAATATTAGCGTTAGTCCTTCAGTTTTATTAGTGCCTATGGGAGAAGATTTTAAGCAATCTAAAGTTCAGGCTGCGAATAGAAAAGTAGTTGTTTATTATCAAAAAGAGAAAACAGAAGCTCAATTAGCTAGCAAAATTAAAACTTCTAAAAAAGGAGATTTAATCAAACTAAAAAATATTTATTTCTATAATAATTCCGATAAGACGGTCCCAAAATCGGAACCTACTTTAAAAGAATTATTAGGTGTAATGAATGCTAATCCCAAATTAAAAATAGAAATTCAAGGGCATATTTGTTGTAAAAAAATTACTGATCCCGATGATGTTTCTGCCGCTAGAGCTAAAGCCATTTATACGTATCTCATTCAAAATAAAATCGATAAAAAGCGTTTGACTTATAAAGGGTATGGCGTTACAAGACCTATTCATCCAATTCCTGAAAAGAATACGCAAGAAGAAGAGGAGAATAGAAGAGTAGAGATTATGATTGTGGAAAATTAGTGAATAGTATATAGCTATTAGTGATTAGTAAGTGAAATTACTATCTTTGCGCCACAACATTTACCCTGAGCTTGTCGAAGGGCAACTAACTACAACAAATGAGTTCTGACAAAAGCCAACGCTACGCCATGCGCGGAGTTTCTGCATCTAAAGAAGATGTGCACAACGCCATTAAGAATATCGATAAAGGTTTATTTCCTAAAGCGTTTTGCAAAATTGTTCCCGATTATTTAACGAATGACGAAGATTATTGTTTGATCATGCACGCCGATGGCGCGGGTACCAAATCGTCTTTGGCCTATATGTATTGGAAAGAAACAGGTGATATTTCGGTTTGGAAAGGCATTGCGCAGGATGCGTTGATTATGAATATCGACGATTTATTGTGTGTTGGTGCTACCGATAACATTCTTCTTTCATCCACTATAGGAAGAAATAAAAATCTGATTCCGGCTGAAGTAATTTCGGCCATCATCAATGGAACGGAAGAATTAATTGCCGAATTAAAAACTTTTGGTGTAACCATTCACTCTACAGGTGGTGAAACGGCTGATGTTGGTGATTTAGTACGAACGATTATTGTAGATTCTACTGTTACGGCTCGAATGAAACGTTCAAAAGTCATTGATAATGCCAATATCAATGCGGGTGATGTTATTGTAGGATTGGCATCTTTTGGTCAAGCTAACTATGAAAAAGGTTATAATGGAGGCATGGGAAGTAACGGATTGACATCGGCTCGTCATGATGTTTTTGCACATGAGTTGGCAGAGAAATTCCCAGAAAGTTTTGATAGTTCAGTTCCCAAAGAGTTAGTCTATTCAGGTCATGTAAAATTGACAGATGCTATTGCCAATACTCCCATCGATGCAGGTAAATTAGTGTTGTCACCTACGCGTACCTATGCGCCTATTATCAAAACTATTTTAGACAAGTATACCTCAAATGAAATTCACGGAATGGTTCACTGTTCCGGCGGCGCACAAACCAAAGTATTGCATTTTGTGGATGCTGTCCATGTGATTAAAGACAACTTATTTCCGGCACCCCCTTTATTTCAATTGATTCAAGAGCAATCTAAAACCGATTGGAAAGAAATGTACCAAGTGTTCAACTGTGGTCACCGAATGGAATTGTATGTTCCTCAAGAACTAGCTCACGATATTATTGCTATCTCTCAATCTTTTGGAGTGGAAGCTCAAATTGTGGGTAGAGTGGAAGCGAGTGAAAACAAAAAATTGACAATAAAATCAGAATACGGAACATTTGAATATTAAATAAAACAAATGAAACTAAATCCCAAAAACGGTATTGATCAATTGCT
>CAIRMK010000457.1 GCA_903879645.1 uncultured Bacteroidota bacterium | reverse complement strand
TTAAAAATTTGGCGTCAAAAGAACTCCAAAGCTAAAGGAAATTTAGAGACTTATACCTTAAATGAAGTTTCTACAGCAAGTTCGTTTTTGGAAATGTTAGACCAATTGAACGAACAATTAGTAAACAACAGACAAGAACCTATTGCATTTGACCACGATTGTCGTGAAGGAATTTGCGGTATGTGTTCTTTATATATCAATGGTCGTGCTCACGGACCCGATACAGGAATTACTACTTGTCAATTGCACATGAGAATGTTCAATGATGGGGATACCATTTTTGTAGAACCATGGAGAAGTAGAGCCTTTCCAGTAATCAAAGATTTAGTAGTTGATAGAACTGCTTTTGATAGAATTCAACAAGCGGGTGGTTTTGTTTCGGTAAATACTTCTGGAAACACTATCGATGCTAATGCTACTCCCATTAATAAAGACGATGCTGACAAATCATTTGAAGCAGCAGCTTGTATTGGTTGTGGAGCTTGCGTAGCCACTTGTAAAAATGGTTCTGCAATGCTATTTGTTGGTGCCAAAGTATCTCAATATGCCTTATTACCTCAAGGTAAAATTGAAGCTACAAATCGTGTTCTAAACATGGTGCGTCAAATGGATGAAGAAGGTTTTGGAAACTGTACGAACACAGGAGCTTGTGAAATTGAGTGCCCAAAAGGAATTTCATTAGAAAACATTGCTAGAATGAATAGAGAATATCTTTCGGCAAGTTTAAAATAGTTTACTGGCATAGCCAAAAAAGCAAAAAAATGAAGCGCATCCATTGAATTGGATGCGTTTTTTGTTTGTCTCTTAATGATAAAGAAACGGTATTTAGAAGGCTTAATTTTCACTTTATAGACTAGATTTAACCTGTTTTACTAATTATTCGGTGAAATTATGCTACGAATTCTATCTGATGCGTTTTTTCGAATCAGGAATTGCATTTTGAATCTTTAAGAAGACATATAATTCGATAAAACAATATTATATTTGTTTTATGGAAGCCATTTCTTTAATCAAATGTTACAGTTGTTCAGAGCAATAGCTTTATTCGTTTTCTAATTTATTTCAGATAAATGACTATGAAAAATTTTCTTTTTATACTAACAGTACTCTTAACACTGGTTTCCTCTGCTCAAGAATTGAAGATAATGACTTACAATATCAGGTACAGCAACGAGAATGATGGTAAAAATGCTTGGACCAATAGAAAAGATTTTTTTTGTTCGCAGCTTTCGTTTTATGAACCAGATATTTTTGGAATTCAAGAAGCATTACCCAATCAGGTTAAAGATATTTCTACAGCTTTATCCAACTATAATTCTATTGGAATTGCACGAGATGGTATTGACAAAGGAGAAGCATCCTCCATCTTCTTTAAAAAAGAAAGATTTGTATTGTTGGATGAGGCTACTTTTTGGCTTTCAGAAACGCCCAATGCAATTTCTAAAGGATGGGATGCCGCATTGAATAGAGTGTGCACTTATGCTCTTTTTAAAGATACAATGACACAAAAAGTGTTTTGGATTTTTAATACACACCTTGATTATTTGGGAGAAATTGCCCGAACAAAATCAATCGCATTGATTATTTCAAAAATGAAAGAGGTCAATACCAAAAATTATCCTATAGTGTTTATGGGCGATTTTAATTCGGAACCGACCGAGGAGCGTATTATCAATTTGAAAAAAAAAATGGTAGATACTTATGATATCTCTGAGGAAAAACCCTTTGGTCCCTTTGGTACTTTCAATGGATTTAAGTATGATGAAGCCGTAACCAAAAAAATAGATTATATATTTGTATCGGATAAGGAACGTTTCAAAGTAAAAAAATATGCCGTTTTAACAGATTCAAAAGAGTTGAAATATCCTTCCGATCATTTTCCTGTTTACATAGAAATTAGTTTTAAATAAATCTCTTTTCTATCTTTGATATTGCAATACATTCAACAATGAAAAAAACACTTTTATCATTAAGCTTATTACTATCTCTAGTTGCCTTCGCTCAAGATTACCACAACTATGTCAATCCAATGATTGGAACTGGAGGTCACGGCCATACTTATCCTGGAGCGACTGTTCCTTTTGGAATGGTGCAACTCTCACCCGACACCCGAATTGATGGCAGTTGGGATGGATGTTCGGGGTATTATTATGAAGACAAAGCCATTTATGGCTTTTCGCATACCCATTTGAACGGAACAGGCTGCTCTGATTATGGCGATATTATGTTAATGCCGACTATGGGAGAAGTTAGTTTTAATCCGAAAGACTATAGTTCACCCTTTTCGCATACTACCGAGAAAGCCTCGGCAGGATTTTATGGAGTTACCTTGGACAAATACAATATTGATGTCAATTTAACGGCTACGACCAGAGTTGGAATGCATCAATATACTTTTAATAATGAAGGGAATGCTACTATTATTCTTGATTTAAATCATAGAGACAAATTACTATATGGCGATGTAAAAATTATCGACAATAAAACGATTGAAATTCTGCGTAGGAGTGAAGCATGGGCTAAAAATCAATTTGTTTATGCCCGAATTGAATTTAGTGTTCCAATGCAAATCAATAAAGTAGAAGCCAATCAAGAAAATGGAAGTAACTTTTATTCTGGAACGATTTTAAAATTGAGTTTTTCTAAAGCAGTCAAAAAAGGAGAACAAATTTTAGTTAAAGTTTCGCTTTCGCCTACTAGTTATGAAGGAGCAAAACTAAATATGTCTGAAATTAAAGATTGGGATTTTAATAAAGTTAAAAAAGCAGCGGAGAAACTTTGGGATAATGAATTATCAAAGGTTGAAGTTACAGATTCCGACACCAACAAATTAGCTGTTTTCTACACCGCTTTATATCACACAATGGTTCAACCCAATATTGCGCAAGATATTGATGGTAAATACCGAGGCAGAGACAATAAAATTCACAATTCAGATGGTTTTGATTACTATTCAGTGTTTTCGCTTTGGGATACGTTTCGGGCGGCACATCCACTTTATACTTTAATCGAAAAGAAACGCACTTCTGATTTCATCAACACCTTTTTAAAGCAATACGAACAAGGAGGAAGGCTCCCTGTTTGGGAATTGGCTTCTAATGAAACCGATTGCATGATTGGTTATCATTCGGTTTCGGTGATGGCAGATGCTATGGCAAAAGATATCAAAGGTTTTGATTATGAAAAAGCTTTTACTGCCGCTAAAAATAGTGCACTGCGCAACAATTTAGGTTTGGATGCCTACAAAAAAAATGGGTTTATTTCTATGGATGACGACAGTGAGAGCGTTTCTAAAACATTAGAATATGCTTATGATGATTGGTGTATTGCACAAATGGCACAAATTTTAAACAAAAAAGATGATTACGATTACTTTATGAAGCGCTCTCAAAGTTGGAAAAATGTATTTGATTGGGAGAAAGGCTTCATGAGACCAAAGAAGAATGGGGGATGGTACAGTCCATTTGATGCTAAAGAAATCAACAATAATTTCACAGAAGGCAATTCATGGCAGTATTCCTTTTTTGTGCCACAAGATATTGCCGGAATGATTGCAGCCTATGGCGGAAAAGATAAATTTGAAGCCAAGTTGGATGAAATGTTCAATAGTGAAAGTAAAACGACAGGGAGAGAGCAAGCCGATGTAACGGGATTAATTGGACAATATGCTCACGGAAACGAACCAAGTCATCATATGGCTTATTTGTATAATTATGTAGACAAACCCGAAAAAACGACAGAAAAGGTTAATTATATTTTAACTAATTTCTACAAAAATACGCCTGATGGATTAATAGGTAACGAAGATTGTGGCCAAATGAGCGCTTGGTATGTCTTGAGTTCGATGGGGATTTATTCGGTGACTCCTGGACAATTTGAATGGGCAACTACAAAGCCTTATTTTGAAAACATTAAATTAAATTTAGAAGATAAAAAAACTAGAACTATCAATAAGAAAACGTTTAAAAGTTATTTAAAATTATTGGGAAGTAAGTATGAAGAATATGCAACAAAAGATGAAATTGATATTACTAGTGCAGTTATGGAAGATTATATAGTTAAGGATATCATCCCTGTTCCAGTTATTCAAGCTGAAAGCAAAACCTTTAAGGATACAATGATGGTTGAATTAAGATCATCCAATAAAAATGATGAGATTTACTATTATAGCTTCCCAAAAGACACGACCATGTTTTTTATTCCCTATAAAAAGTATGAAAAACCATTTGCTATCGATAAAAGTTGCAAGATATTATCCTATACCGAAACTAATGGATTGAGAAGTAATGCCATTTCAGCCATCTTCTTTAAAAAGCCAAATAATTATACTATAAATATCAAATCTAAAAGCAATTCACAATATAGTGCTGGTGGTCCTGATGGGTTAATCGATGGGGTTTATGGTGCAGAAAATTGGCGAAAAGGTGATTGGCAAGGTTATCAAGGTCAAGATTTTGAATGTGTGATTGATTTGCAAAAAGCACAATCGGTAACCTCATTTTCTGCCAATTGTCTCCAAGATTCACGTTCGTGGATTTTGATGCCAACCAAAGTAGCTTATTATGTTTCAAAAGACAATAAGAATTTCACTCTGGCAGGAACTGTTGAAAATAAGATTTCTCCAATGGAAAACGAGACTTTCATTCAGGATTTCTATTTTAAAACGCTGCATCCATTTCAGGCACGTTATGTAAAAGTAATAGCTTATAATTATGGAAAACTTCCAGAAGAACATCAAGGATTTGGGAGTGATGCCTTTATTTTTATAGATGAAATCGCCATTAACAAAACAGAAAACAAGCCTCAAGTTGCTAAAAAACAATCCAAAGAAGACTATCAAATCTTTACCATGCCCATTTTGCTGTTTACTAAAAACAGTAATGTAGTAACCAATACAAATGATCTCATCTCAATAGTTGAGTTCTTAAAGGAAAGCACTACGATGAAAGTCGAAATTCGAGGTCATGCTGATTCGGATGAATTTGACAAAGAACAACTCGCTAAAAGTAGAAGCAAAGCTATTATTATTTACCTTATTGAAAATGGAATCGATGCTAGCCGACTGAAAGGGAAAGGTTTTTCAGATACACAATTAATTTATGATTGTACTAAAGTAACTTGTGATGAAGAGCAACATCATCAAAACAGAAACTGTGAAATCATTATCACCGATTTGTAAATTTCAGTACTAAAATTTTATGAAAATAGCATTACTACAAACCACTTTATCTTGGGAAAATCCTAGTAAAAATAGGGATTTACTTCAACATAAAATAAATGCTATTTCGCAATATGTCGATTTGTTTGTTTTGCCCGAAATGTTTACTTCAGGATTTACAATGCATCCTAAAAATGTAGCCGAAACCATGGAAGGGGAAACCATTTTATGGTTAAAGGATTTGGCACAAAAGAGAAATTGTGCTATAACAGGAAGTTTGGTCATCGAAGAAAATGAGAACTATTATAATCGCTTGGTTTTTGTTTTTCCAAATGGGGAAGTTCAACACTATGATAAAAGACATTTGTTTACATTAGCAGGAGAAGATCAAGTCTATACTTCTGGAAATAATAAATTGATTGTTGATTACAAAGGATTTAAAATTTGTCCCTTAATCTGTTACGATTTGCGTTTTCCAGTTTTTTCTAGAAATGTGGAAGCGTATGATGTGCTGCTTTATGTGGCTAATTGGCCAAAACCTCGTGTCAATGCTTGGGACATTCTTTTAAAAGCTAGAGCTGTTGAAAACATGTGCTATGTAGTTGGTGTAAACCGTGTAGGAACGGACGATAATAAGCATGAATATGTTGGGCATTCTCAAGTCATAGATTTTCTCGGAAATCACTTATTAGAGCCTCAAACGGCGGATACTATTTTTATGATAGATTTAGACAAAGACGGTATGCTAGAAACTAGAAGGAAACTTGCCTTTCTAAATGATAAAGATGCCTTTGAGATTCTTAATGATAGATTACAAAAAATCATTTTTTTACTAACACGAAACAAAATTCTCTCCCACCTTTTAATCTCTTGTAAAATTCACATTTAACTAAATTGATGTTAGAAATTTTATCTCTATGCTAGAGAAGTATGGGATAATGCTATTTTAGGGTGTATTATTTGCCTAAATCAAATGGTTGATCTACATCCCAATTGGCTCGAACATCAATTTCTTTTGGTAAATAAATAACTTCTTCACTTTGACGTTGTTCCAAAAAACTTCCAGGAGTCCAAACTTTATCTTTATTGTCGTCATAAATCACCCTTAAAGAGTATTTGTTTGGTTCTAAAAAATCAAAGTTTATTATATTGCTTTTTTCAGAATATTCACTTGCCATAATTTCTCCCTTGTCATTTGTAAGTTGAACAATTATAGGAAAACGTTTTATATGCTCTAAAGTAACTTTTAAATTTCCATAATCGGAAAAATTGTTGGTCGTAAATTTATAAGTTAATGTGTCATTTTTCTTATCGTAATAATTAATTAATGCCCCTGCAAATATTTTTAAAGTATACTTTTCCAAAGGTTCTTTTTTAAAGATAAATTTCAACTTCTGACGCATTTCATCATATTCTGTAGTAAATTTTACTTCAACAGAATCTTTATTCAACAATTTCATTTTTTCTTCCTCCCATTTTATGATAGGAATAGTAGCATTAACAGCAAAAGTATTTCTGAAATGTAACGTACCAGTGTCATCAGATGAATAACTCAAGGAATCTTTTTTCTGTGTTTTAACTTTAAGAGCAAATGTTTTTTTGAATTTATTTTTTGATACATCAATACTTAAGGAATCATCTTTAATGGCTTTGAACCAAACTTGTAAGGAATCTCTTTTAGGTAATTTAGTCGCTATAAAAGGGATTTCTTCTCCATTTTTTCTAATCTTTATTTTTACATCTTTAGCATTTCCTTCATAACCCATGGTGAATTTCCTTGCTGATGCTTGGGAAACATTAAGGGCTTTAAAAGGCATTTCCTCTTTAAATAATTCTAATTGGTATAAAGTGTCGTTTGGTATAGAAACGAAATCTTTCATAAAGCCAATTTTGTCTGTTTTCGGGTCAAATTTATTATTCCCATTAACATCTTTTATAGCGACAAGTTTATATTTACCTTTTTTTAAATTTTCTAATTTCACTAATTTCAAACTGTCTAAGGTATTGGTTATATATCTAGGAACTTGTTTGTAAATTATGGAGTCATTGTATTTTTCGTTGTATTCATATAACATTACTGACACAAAATGGTCTGTTTTTTTATTGACAGCATCCTTTATTTTAACGCCCAATGATAAAGAATCAATATAGCTCCCGGTTGAAAAAACAAATTTGAATTGCTCATATGGATTTCCTTCATTATTGTCTTGAATACTTTTCCCAAAATTGAAACTATAGGTTGTGTTTGGAAGTAAAGTGTCTTTAATTTTTATCGTTATTGACTTGCTTGCGGTATAAGGTAAAATATCGGGTTGCCTTTTCATAGGCGGCGAAATGATAAGTTGTTTGTTTACGTTTTTCAACTTTATATATTCATCGAAATTAATTTTAATTTCCTTTCCATTAAAATTGGTTGAAAAGTTTTTAGGTACACTACTAATCAATTTAGGAGCGATAGTATCTTTTTTACCTCCAGTAATAGTGCCTTTTTTAGCACAACTGATAACTATAAATGATAGGAATAGAATAAAATATTTAGAATAACCTTTTTGCATCAATTCTTTTTTTACACAGGCAAAATAACAATTATATTTAGAGGAAATGAAATGTTTTTATTTATAATTAACTAAAAATCATTATTGCGTCATTGCCATACACACAATGCTGACCTTCGCTCCTCGAATTTTTAGCATTTCTCTACAACAAGCTTCTAGTGTAGCGCCAGTGGTAATAACATCGTCAAGCAGTAAAAAATGTTTATAATGAAGACTTTCGTCAAAATTTACCCCAAAAACACTTTCAACAACGTCACTTCTACCTAAAAAAGTTTTCTTTGTTTGCGTTTTTGAATATACATTTCGAACTAAAATGGTATCGTTGAAAGGTATATTCAAATTTGTTGACAATGCTTTCCCAAAGGTCGTAACTTGATTGTAGCCGCGTTCTTTTAAACGTTTTTTGTGTAATGGAACAGGAATAATATAATCAATAGTCTTGATTTCTTTACTAAATTTTAGTTCTTCAGAATACCAATCACCAATTAGCACTCCAATTTCTTGATGCCCTTTGTATTTCAATTTATGAATCATTTCTTGAACTATACCTTTTTTATGAAAATAGAGCATCGCAGCGGCAAATTCTAGGTCAATTCGCCCATAAAACTTATTAAATGCTTCGTTATTTATTGTTTTATGATGATTGGTCAGCGGAATTTCATGTCGGCAGGAGGTACAAATTACTTTTTCATCCGATAATAAAATGGAGTTGCAACCAGCACAAGCCTTAGGAAAAAACAAATTAAGTACACTTTGAAACATCAAAAATCCTATTTAATTCCATAAAAATATAAAAATCAACGATTCGATGGAAATTTATATGAAATTTTAAATTCACTTTTCTATTTTTGCATCATTATGGCAAAACAAGAAGATATATTTAAAAATGTAGTTTCGCATGCAAAAGAGTACGGATTTATTTTTCCGTCAAGCGAAATATATGATGGTTTAAGTGCGGTTTATGACTATGCACAAAATGGTGTTGAATTAAAGAAAAACATACGTGAATATTGGTGGAAAGCAATGGTGCAAATGCATGAAAACATTGTTGGACTTGATGCCGCTATCTTGATGCATCCAACAACATGGAAGGCTTCGGGTCATGTTGATGCTTTTAATGATCCATTAATTGACAACAAAGATTCCAAAAAAAGATACAGAGCAGATGTTTTAATTGAGGATTATGCCGAAAAGTTAAACCTAAAAGCAAAAAAAGAAATCGAAAAAGCGAAAGCTCGCTTTGGAGATGCTTTTAATGAGCAAGAATTCATTACAACTAATACGAGAGTAGTAGACTATTTAGCCAAAGAAAGAGAAATTTTGGAAAGAATGGGTCGTTCTCTGGGGAATGGCGATTTAGATGATGTAAAAGCATTAATTGAAGAATTAGAGATTGCTGATCCAGAAACGGGTTCTAGAAATTGGACAGAAGTACGTCAGTTTAATTTAATGTTTGGAACAAAATTAGGAGCTTCTGCGGAAAATGCGATGGATTTATACCTTCGTCCAGAAACGGCTCAGGGAATTTTCGTAAATTTTTTAAATGTTCAAAAAACCGGTAGAATGAAAATTCCATTTGGAATTGCTCAAACTGGAAAAGCATTCCGAAATGAGATTGTGGCAAGACAATTTATCTTTCGAATGCGCGAATTTGAACAAATGGAAATGCAATTCTTTGTTAAACCAGGTGAAGAAATGAAATGGTATGACTATTGGAAAGAAACGAGATTAAAATGGCATTTGTCATTAGGATTAGGAAAAGAAAATTACCGTTTCCATGATCATGAAAAATTGGCTCATTATGCTAATGCAGCTGCCGATATCGAATTTAATTTCCCATTCGGATTTAAGGAATTAGAAGGGATTCACTCAAGAACAGACTTCGATTTAAAGGCACACGAACAATTTTCGGGTAAAAAATTGCAATATTTTGATAACGAAACCAATTCTAACTATGTTCCCTATGTTGTAGAAACTTCAGTAGGTTTGGATAGAATGTTTTTATCAGTTTTTGCGACGTCTTTACAAGAGGAAACTCTAGAAGATGGTTCTACAAGAACAGTCTTACGTTTGCCGTCCGTTTTAGCTCCGACTAAAGCTGCCGTTTTACCATTAGTTAAAAAAGATGGTCTTCCAGAAGTAGCTCAAAGTATCATTGATGATTTGAAATGGGATTTCAATGTGGCTTATGACGAAAAAGACGCTGTAGGAAGACGTTATAGACGCCAAGACGCACTTGGAACGCCATTTTGTATTACAGTGGACCATCAAACGCTAGAAGACCAAACTGTAACTATTCGACATAGAGATTCCATGAAACAAGATAGAGTTTTAATTTCTGATTTAAGAGGAATTATCAATGAAGAAGTTTCTATGAGAAATTGGTTGATGAGAACAGTTTAAAAAAGTAATTACACATAAAAAAAGGAGTTCTAAAATTTTAGAACTCCTTTTTTTATGTTTTATATTTCCTCTTTAGGTAAATTAATTTCGCTCAATAGAAATCCTTTTACTTTCTCCCATGTTTTTAGATTTAATGAATAGTATATATTATTTCCTTTTATTTTTCCATTGATCAATTTTACTCTTTTTAGTTCAGAAAGATGTTTTGACACCGTTGATTGTGCTAAAGGTAAAATAATCTGTATGTCTCCACAATTTGAAATAGGAGAATCCATTAAAAACTGAATTATTTTCAACCTAGCAGGATTTCCCAATGCTTTCAAAATATCAGCCATTTCATTAATTTTAAAGGCAAAACCGAATGTTTTAGTAATCCCCATATCGCTATATATAATTTTTATTGCGAAAGTAATTATTCCTTTTTGATTCACAACTTTTTTGTTATAAATATTAGAAAGGCAAAATAGTATAACTGCTATTTTGTAAAAGTTATTCCATTTTCTTGATTTTACCTTTTAGTTTAACAGTGAAGTAATAAATTCGATGAACTCTTTAAATTAAAAATAGCATCCACTTTAATTTTTTAATACAATTATGAAATGAATACAATTTTTATCCATTGTTGATAACCTTGATGTACTACGAGAACTTTCGATTTATTCTATAGATTCATTTTTTAAATCAATTATAAAAACATTTCGTTTTTTTGAGAAAATATAAATTCTTTATTTTTGATTTTTTATAACATAAAATTCTTAAAAACAAATACTTAAAAATAATTTATGAAGTGTTATATAGCTATATGGCACTCTATTAATTACTTTTATTTTACTGTGGGAAAATTAGAATTTACTTTTAAACTTATTTTTTAAATGGTATCTATTTTTCTAAAACCATCATTGATAAATTGTTAAAAAACGATTATAAGTAATGTAAAGGATATAATTAAAATATATAAATTAGTGACATTGTAAAATGTGTGATTTTACAATAATTTAAATTATAATAGTCCCAAACTATATTATATTTTAACCTTGAGTTTGTGTGAACTCATTATCTAGTGCTTTACCCCAAAAGTAAGGCAATTGAAGAATTTTACATTTGTAATTATTGATGACAATCAAAACAATGCATTGAAAACTAAAGCCATAGCTGAGAGTTTTCAAAACATGCATTTTTTGGCTATGTCTGATAATTATGAAGATGGATTAGATGTTGTCCTAGAATACAACCCGGATATAATTTTTTTAGAAATAGATCCTCAAGAAACAGAATCCAAACTTTCATTAGCGCTTATCAACGAATTACACCGTTATTTGAGTGTTGTTCCTAAAATTTTTGTGACTACAAGTAATGATGCTCTTTGTTTAGAGGCTTTTAAATATGGGGTATTTGATTATCTTATACACCCTGTAGAAAGTAAGGATTTACGAAAAAGCATTTTCCGTTTAGCAAAAGAGTTGGGAGTTATAAACTCCATAAAATCAACAATTCCTGTTTCAAATGTAGTTTCTGTAGTTGCTAAACAAGAAGTTCTTGCTGAAAAAACACCAGTTATAATAGAAGAGGAGAACGTTATTGATGATATCCTTTTAGAATCGGAGGAAAGCATACAAGAAGTTGAGGAAGAAGCTGAAAATGTAAGTGATAGTGAGGAAATAGAAACCTCTTTATTGCAAGAAGAACTAACTCCTGCTGAAGTTGTTCCAGAAAAAACAGAACGTAAATCAGAGGTTGTTCTAAAAACAGAGATTATTAAAGAAAAACCTTTGATAATTTGTGTTAAATCCTATGGAGATTACCGTTATATTGATGCTAAAGACATTGCCTATTTGCAGGCAGATAACAATTCAACTGATATTCATTTGAATTCTGGCGAGATGATTACGGCTTTTAAAACGCTAAAACATTTTGAAGGCGTGATGACCTATCCATTTGTTAGAATTCACAATAGTTATATAGTCAATATTGATTATGTTTCTAGAATTCACACAGGGAATTCCGTTTGCCATATTAAAAACACTACCACCAAACTTCCGTTTTCTAAATCGTATAAAGATAACATTGATGCTATAATTGCTACTATAGCGTCTGGAAACTATTTAGAGATATAATTTATTTTAGCAGTTATTGAATAGTATTGAATCATGAATGGTACTTAATAATCAGTGTAGTAACAATGTTCTCCATTGTCACATTTTGTTGATTTTAGGTAAACAAAAGGCACGATAACTCATAAAGCATTTACCTTAAACTTTATTGTGATAAATTCTAATGAATTTGGATATAAGTCTTTAACTAGTTCTAACTAGTTATGTGTCATTTTTGACTGAAATATACCCTTTTTAATCGATTAGGAATTATAACTAATCAAAGCAAAATCAGTAGTGATTTTGGTGAATAGCACAGCTTTTATTTTTTATTGTACTGAAAATCAATGTTTTAATTATGTAAAATCATTATAAATCAATACTTTTTCTAAAAACCATTCATCCACCCATATTTGGGCTCCATTCACTATCAAACGGCATTCATCCACATCATACAAGAGTTTGTATATAAATGGAAACTCAATGCTGTAGTAGTTTTACGACGTCAAAAGCCCCAAACAAATTTTAAATCAATTTGGCTTTTACATTAATTAAAGTCTAAAACAAAATATTTAACTAAAAAATTTAGAAACATGAAAAAATCATTTTTAATTTTCGCAATGTTCAGCTTAATGCTAGTATTAACATCTTTCACAACTCCAACTGAAATTGGAGGAAGAAGTACTACAGGTGAGCTTTCAATAGGAGGAAGAAGCACTACAGGTGAGCTTTCAATAGGAGGAAGAAGCACTACAGGTGAACTTTCAATAGGAGGAAGAAGTACTACAGGTGAACTTTCAATAGGAGGAAGAAGTACTACAGGTGAACTTTCAATAGGAGGAAGAAGCACTACAGGTGAACTTTCAATAGGAGGAAGAAGCACTACAGGGGAATAAAAATAATTAACATACACAATATAAAAAAAACTACCAATTTACATTGGTAGTTTTTTTTTTGAAAAATGTTTTACTACTTTTGAAAAAACATTTTTTATTTGTTAAAAAAATATTCAATATTATTACTTAGTATTTTATTTTTAAGTTGTAAGCAGCATAAGAATGATGCTTTTTCTGAAAAAACCTTTTCAGATAGTTTAACTTACTATATTAAGATAGTTAATAACAAGAACACATCTAAAGAAAAAAAAGTTATAGCTTTAGATAAAAGTGTTTTATTTATAAATAATCTTAAAAATATACAG
>CAIRMK010000456.1 GCA_903879645.1 uncultured Bacteroidota bacterium | reverse complement strand
GGCATTCTATAAAGAGTTAATGATTAGCGAAGCAGGACATTATACAACCTTTCTAAAATTTGCTAGAAAATATACTGAAAAAGTAGATGTAGACAAACGTTGGGCAGAGTGGTTGGAGTTTGAAGGAGAACTCATCACCAACTATGGTACAAAAGAAACCGTTCATGGATAATACAGAAGAAGCCGTTTAGACGGCTTTTTTTATGGAACTCATTTGTTCAAGTGTATTTAGCAATTCTTGAAATAAAACTAAGTCTATTTAAAAATGTGTTGAGTCCCAAGAGTTTTGTAAGGAGTCCCAAGTATTTCGGGGAGTCTCTCAAAGGTTCCGGGATGAATCCCAAGGGTTCCGGAATGGATCCCAAAGGTTCCGGGATGGATACCAAAAGGTTCGGGATGAATCCCAAGAGTTCCGGGATTGACCCCAAGAGTTCCGGGATGAATCCCAAAGGTTCCGGGATGGATCCCAAAGGGTTCGGTATTGATCCCAAAGGTTCCGGTATTGATCCCAAAAGGTTCGGGATTGATCCCAAAGGTTCTGGTATGCCTCCCAAATGTTGGTAATATTACCAAAAAATAGTATACAATGCTGCTACTACAGAAACAATGACAAGCATCCCAACCGTAAAGCTAGGTGACATTTTAAACATGGATTTGTCTACTTCCAATCCGTTGGTTGGAACCCCTTTTCTAGTTTCATAAATGCTTATAAGATACATTCCGATGACGCAAATTAGGAATACAAAGCCCATTCTGTCAATAAATGGAATTTCATAGACACCGTTGGCGTTTGGAACCGAAAATCCCATCGGATTTAAAAAGGATAAGTTGACAAAAGAAGGCATAAATTTGAATATAATGGAGAAAAGAAATCCGCCAATAGTAGCAAATAAAGCCGCATTGGAAGTTGTTTTTTTCCAAAAGAAACCAAGAATAAACATCGCGAAAATTCCTGGACTCACAAAGCCCGTATATTCCTGAATGTATTGGAATCCTCCTTTTTTGTCGATTCCTAATAAGGGTGCAACTACAACGGCAATCAGCATGGCAGCAAGAATGCCCATTTTCCCAATTTTTACTAATCGCTTTTCGTCGGCATCTACATTCAATCTAGTTTTATAAATATCTAAAGTGAAAATAGTTGCAATACTATTGGCTTTTCCGGCTAACGAAGCCACAATAGCGGCAGTCAATGCGGCAAAAGAAAGTCCTTTTAATCCAACGGGTAATAAATTTAATAGGGTAGGATAGGCTCTATCGGGATTTACACTGCCGTCTTGTAGCATTTCGGTTTGAAAATGCCCGTTATGATACAATACAAATGCTGCTATACCAGGTAAAACTACGATAATTGGCATTAATAATTTTAAGAAAGCCGCAAATAAGATTCCGCCACGTGCCGTTTTTAAATCGGCACCCAATGCTCTTTGAGTTATGTATTGATTGCAGCCCCAATAATTCAAATTAATGATTAGCATGCCGCCAATTAAGACCGAAAGTCCTGGTAAATCCATATAATTTGGATTGGATTTGTTGAAAATCATGTGAAAATGGTCGTTAGCATGTGTAGTCATCAGGTTAAATCCATTGATTACCCCAGTCGAACCGAATTCTTTAGCTACTAAATTTAATGCTAGATACGTTGTAATCAATCCTCCCAAGATTAAAAAGAACACTTGTATCACGTCGGTATATCCAATTACTTTCATACCACCCAAGGTTATCATTACAGCAAAAACTGCCAAGAAAATCATACACAGCGTAATGTTTAACCCCGAAATACTACTTATGGCAAGGGCCCCCAAATATAGAATGGAAGTTAGATTGACAAAAACATAAAGCAACAACCAAAATACCGCCATAATCATAGCGACATTGCTATTGTACCTTTTGTTTAGGTATTGCGGCATGGTAAAAATTTTGTTTTTGAGATATACTGGCATAAAAAATACCGCCACAATTACCAAGGTTATGGCTGCCATCCATTCATAAGTGGCAATTGCTAATCCCATTTTGAAACCGCTTCCGCTCATTCCAATAAATTGTTCAGCACTAATGTTACTGGCAATTAGCGAGGCTCCGATTGCCCACCATGTTAGCGAACCTTCGGCAAGAAAATAGTCTTTACTACTAGTATGCTCCTTCTTTTTTCGGTTGTAAATCCAAAATCCGTAGCCTACTATGATGATGAAATAGAGGAAGAAAACAATATAATCTTTGGTCGCTAGTGTTTGCATGGTTTAGTTTGTTGGTTGGTTGTTGATTTTTTTACTTTTCAAAAGACACACTCCTTTTGAGGATTAAGTAATTGGTTAAAAAGATTAAAGTTTTTTGAACATTTCAGCATAATTTGCGTCGACAGGATCCCCTTCGATGTTTGCAACATTATTATCGTCTGCAGCAGCGGCAAGGATTTTCTGTTTGTCTGTACCTAGAATCCAAGAATCAGAAGATTTTTCCCATTCTTCCAGTTCCTTGAGACCTTTTTCGGAAAACACATCCTGTTCGAGG
>CAIRMK010000455.1 GCA_903879645.1 uncultured Bacteroidota bacterium | reverse complement strand
CGGCTTTCACTGGCTCAACTGCTACAGGAAGAATGGTTATGCAATATGCTACAGAAAATATTATTCCAGTTACTCTAGAGTTGGGTGGTAAATCTCCAAATATTTTCTTTCCATCGGTTATGGATGAAGATGATGCCTTTTTAGATAAAGCTATTGAAGGTGCTGTTCTTTTTGCTTTCAATCAAGGGGAAGTGTGTACTTGTCCCTCTCGACTTTTAATTCATGAATCAATCTATGATAAATTTATTGAGAGAGTTTTACAAAGAGTGAAAGATATTAAAGTGGGACATCCTCTAGATCCAACGGTTATGATGGGAGCACAAGCATCTCAAATTCAAAAAGATAAGATTCTTTCATATATCAATTTAGGCAAAGAAGAAGGTGCTGAATTACTTTGTGGCGGAGGAGTAAATCATTTAGGAGATGATTTGAATGGTGGATATTACATTCAACCTACATTGTTCAAAGGCCATAATAAAATGAGGATTTTTCAAGAAGAAATCTTTGGTCCTGTGCTAGCTGTAGCGACTTTCAAAACAACAGAGGAAGCTATTGCAATTGCTAATGACACCATGTATGGTTTAGGAGCAGGTGTTTGGACACGTGACGCTCATGAATTATACCAAGTGCCAAGAGCCATTCATGCGGGAAGAGTATGGGTAAATCAATACCATGCCTATCCAGCAGGAGCACCATTTGGTGGATACAAACAATCCGGTATTGGTAGAGAAAATCACAAAATGATGTTAGACCATTACCGTCAAACTAAAAATATGTTGATTTCGTATAACAAAAATAAATTAGGTTTCTTTTAGTAGATTGAAATTAATAGAATTCAACCGCAAATTCACAGATTTTTTCGATGAATTTGCGGTTACTATTTAAATAAGATATGGACAAAATTAAGCGGTTAGCCGTAACAAAGCAAGCATTAGACTTGATTGATAGTCTTAATGAAAAGTTTGGCGATTTGATGTTTTATCAAGCCGGTGGTTGTTGTGAAGGAACACAACCGCAATGTTTTGAAAAAGGTTCTTTTTTTCCTAGAACAAATGATGTGTGCATCGGTCAAATAAAAGGGTTTGATTTTTGGCTCGACAGAGATTTGTTTGAATATTGGAAACAGGCTCATTTTACACTTGATGTCAACAATGGAATAGGCGTAGGAGGATTCTCGTTGGAAACGCCTTATGGCAAAACATTCGTTGTTAAATACAGACTTTTTACAGATGAGGAAAATGCCAATCTAGAACCCATTCGATTGAACAGTTGTGATTAATTACTAAAATTCATCAATTGATATTGCTTTGGAGTAACACCTTCATATTTTTTAAATAATCGAATAAAATAATTGCAATCTTCAAAACCTGTGGCATACGAAACCTCATTAATATGAATGGTTGGATTGCTTAGTAATTTTTTGGCATATTTTATTTTTTCATTTAAAATATACTCCATAGGGCTCATACCCAATTCTCTTTTGAAATATCGATAAAATGAAGTAGTACTCATACATGCTTTATCGCTTAAATCTTTCAGATTGATGGATTCTTGGATGTGCTTTTTTATAAAATCAATAGCAGGAGTGATTGGGCTACTAATATCGATGTATTTTTCATTCTCAAACCGCTTCGTTGTTTGGGTTTGAATAATTCTAATAATTAATTCTTGCAAAGTTAAATCGGCAATAGCATCTTTTGTAATAGAATTACCCATACATTCTTTAATCAGTTTATTGATAGTGCCTGCCAGTTCTACATTATTATAAAAGAAATAATTTTCATGATCTAATTTCCATAAATTATTTTTTCCTTCTTTGGGGTATTTCTCATTTAAAAAATCAAGTGTATCCGTAATTATTTTTTTATCAATAGCCAGCGCAATACATTGAGTAGGATTTTCTTTTGAAGCTTCTGGAAAATCAATTTTCATTTCCACATTAGAAGGCACAATAACCGTTTCTCCGGGTAAGTATTCAAATTGAGGTTCGTCAAAAAGATGCATTATTTTTTTACCTCGCAACATACTTGTTACTACTAAATCATTAAATTTTAGCGGCACCAACTCCGATTTTTGATAGGTTTCAAAAATATTTAACTCACAATGGTCTAAGGAAAAAATCGTTCGATTTTCGACCAAAGTCTTCAGTGACTTTTCATGTGTTAGTGCTGGTTTTTGTAATAAAGATTTTAATGACATTATTTGAATTTTGAAAGTACTAAAATAGTGAAAATAAATTTACGGAATCTTAATAGCAGATAAACCTTGCACAATTACTATACATGATGTGGTTTATTTTCCCGAGCTTTTTATAATCAATAGAATTGTTAAAATATGAAAATACTAATTTCACTCATTAACCTTCAAAATAAATAGTTCAATCCTTTTATTGTTCCAGCCAATTTTTAAAATCAAAGAAGTTTTGTGGTGCTACACCATGACCCACTGAATATTCTTTATAAACAATTTCAATTCCTAATGCTTTAAGTTTTGGGATGGAGTTTCTAGCCCAATCTACTGGTACTACTTGATCGACACTTCCGTGAGAAACAAATATTTTTAATCGGCTAAAATCGTTGTTTTGATAGTTTTCTGTAGCAATTTCTGGATTAAAATAACCACTCATGGCTACTACACGTTGTACTTTTTCTGGGTAGGAAACAGCAATTGCATAACTTAAAATAGTACCTTGACTGAAACCAATCAAAGTGACATTGTTAGCATCTATAGGATAATTTTCAATCAACTCATTAATGAATTTGGTAATTAAATCCCTTGATTTTTGTGCTTGTTCAATATCTGAAAATTTATTTTCATCGGCATCAAAGTTAATGGCATACCAAGCATAACTTCCATGCATCATATTAAAAGGTGCTCGTGCAGAAACAACATAATACTCATCGGGAAGCTCTGTAGCAAAGGAAAATAAATCTTCTTCATTACTCCCATAACCATGCAGTAATAACAATAAAGGGTTTTTATCTAATTTTATTTTGGGTTCACGGACTAAATGGTGTAGCGTCATTTTATTTATTTTTAAAAATTACTAAACCATTTTTGAAACCAACTACCTAATAAAGGTAATGGCGTTGTTTCTCCTTTGGCAGCAGTGAAAATACCATAAATTGTAAGCACAGAAATAAAAATCCACATGGGAGCTGCTATCATAATACTTTCAAAATAACTAATAGAAATTCCAAGTGTAATAAAGGTCAATGTTAATCCTAATCCTTGACGAATGTGGAAGGATGCAAATGGATTTTTGTTTTCAGAATTCATTGATAAGGCAATTAAAACGCCTACAATTAAAATATAACTGGTGATTGCTGCCGATTTGCCTTCGTTTATGGTTTGTTTGTCCATTATGCTAAAATTAAAGTACCTTTATTATAAATTCCTATAGCTTTTCCTTTCATTTTGGTGTCTAAAAAAGCTGAATTTTTTGATTTTGAAAGGATGTTTTCTTTTGAAAATGTCCAATCGTTTTCGGTTGTAAATAGCGTCAAATTAGCTAAATTTCCTTCTGCTATACTATTAGACTTCAATTTAAAAATGGCTCTTCCGGCAGTAAGTTTTTCCACAATTTTATCTAATGGTAAAACGGTTAGCAATGCTCCAAAGGCACTTTCTAATCCGATGGTTCCATTTTTAGCCAAATCAAATTCCATCTTTTTGTGTTCTATATCTATCGGATTGTGATCAGAAGTAATAACGTCAATGGTATTGTCTAAAACGCCTTTGATTAAAGCAATCCTATCAAAGTTAGTTCGCAATGGAGGTGACACTTTATATCGAGTATCAAATCCGTCCAATTTTTCATCAGTTAAAACTAAATTATGTACTGCTACACTACATGTAACTTGCAATCCTTTATTTTTAGCTTCTCGAATTAACGCTACTGATTTTGTGGTTGAAATGGTTGGAATGTGTAATTTCCCACCAGTATATTCTAATAGAAATAAATTTCTAGCGACCATCAATTCTTCTGCTAAATTTGGAATGCCTTTAAGTCCCAATCGTGTGGAGACAATTCCCTCATTTACAACTCCACTTCCTTTTATTTTTTCAACTTGGCAAAAAGCAATAATCAATGCATCAAAATCTTGTACATATTGCAAACCTATTTTTAATAAGTTGGCATTGGATATCGCCTTTCCATAATCACCATAAGCAATCGCACCAGAATTTTTCATATCGAATAATTCGGCCAAATCAGTTCCTTCGCTATTTTTGGTAAATGCTCCTATGGGAAATACATCAGTAGCTAAATGATTGGCTTTTTGTTGTACAAATTGAATTTGTGATTGGTTGTCAAGGATTGGGAAGGTGTTGGGTTGTAGTGCAACTCCTGTAAAACCACTTTTAGCAGCAACATTCAAACCATTTGCAATCGTTTCACGATCTTCATATCCAGGTTCGCCCAAGGAAACACTACTATCAAACCAACCTTGTGAAAGATGTAAATCAGCATGATTTATTTCCTCATAATCAGCCTCGGAAGAGATATTTTTTCCAATTTTTTCAATGATAGTGTCATTGATTTTTACATCAACCACTTGGTTGTGAAAAGAACTGCTTGGGTCAATAATCTTTGCCTCTCTGATTATGATTTTCATTTTACAAACTTTTGAATTAAAACTTCCAATGCCACAAATAATAATGCTAAAATAACAAACCATTTCCAGAGCTGATTGTCAGCTCGATTGGCTTGTAAGGTGTCAAATATAGAATCGACATTGCTGATTTCTTTATAATCAGTAAGGGCACTCGTATTGATATTTGCTAAATTACTTTCGGTTCTATTATAATTAAAACTAATATTTTCTAGGGATTGATTATTGTTGAATACACTAAAATTACCAGCTTCTTTAGGATTATCATTAAAAGTTAGTTTTACTTTACTATTCAATATTTGTTGCACAGGAATAAAACTTTCTTTGCTGTTTTTTATCATAACAATTTCATCTTTTCCTAATTGGGTGGTTACAATAAAGGGTTTGTTTTCTTCAATAATTAAAGCTGTAACTCCAGCTTTTTGAGCATTTTGACCCATGTTGTAAAAAGTTGGGACAATGATGGGTGAATTTTGAAAATTACTATTCACTTTATTTATAGGTGCAGCAAAAACATAAACGGATGAAATACCATTTTGAATGTCACTTAAGAACGAAGTTTGATCGCTATAACCTAAAACCATTGGAGCTGAATTACTAATCTCAAAAGAAGTTTTAGTATTTGGATATTGAAAATTTTCTACTTTCTTTTCAAAGACACTACTAAACAACGGATGAGTGAAATTGATTTTAGTAACCATTTTTTCAGAAGTTCCTAAAGATTTGAATTGAATTCCTCCAAAATTGGTCAAAAAGGTATTCATGTTGGTTAGTGAACTTTCAGCATTAGGTATTAAAATTATATTTCCTCCTTTTTCTACAAATGATTTTAAAGTCGTTTGCAAAGCTTGCGGAATATCTTTCAACTCATTTAAGATAATGGCATCTTGCTTATCTAGTATATTATAATCTAAAGATTGCAGTGAAAAATTGGAATAATTAAATTCAGCAGCGCTATAAATTTTAGTTAGGAAACCACTCTTTTCGGGTTCTCCAATACTGATAACGTTGCTTTTTTGTGGTTTTGAAAGACTGAAATAATAGGTGTTATCATACTCTAAACTATTGTCTGAAATTGTAACATAACCATGAAAATCTTCTTTTGGAATAGTGAAGTTAATCGTTTTGGTTTTTGCTTCAAAATTGAGTAATGTTTTTGCAATTAGCTTATTTTTATTGAATAAAGCAATTGGAATGTCTTTAAAACCATCTCCGTAAGCACTTAATTTTACTCCAATCTCATAGAATTTATCCATGGTTTGGTTAATAAAAACACTATCAATTGAAATGTTATTTGTTTTTTCAGCTTTTGGTTGGATGAAATACAAATTTTCATTGTCTTTGGTTTTCTTTATTGGGTTGGGTTGTAAACCAACAGCATCCGTAATGACCACAATATCTTTATTAAAGGCCGATTTATGTGCTTTTATTTTAGCTAACAGATTATCCAATTGGAAAGGGGATGCACTGTATTTTAAATTTTGTAATTCTTTTTGAATCGATTTGATATCGGTGTTCCAATAATTATCCGAGCAAGTAACTAAGGAAAAATTGGCATTTTCAGGTGTGTGTTCCAATAAATCTTGAACGGCACGTTTTAGTAATTCGCCTTTCTGTCCTTTAGCTTGCATGCTGAAGGAATTATCCAAGACTATGTACAATTCATTGGTGGCATTTTTACTGTCTTTGGCTTTGAAAAAAGGTTGTGCAAAAGCAAATATCATGAATGCTAATAACAACAATCTTGTTGCAAGAAGTAAATATTTTTTAAGTTTTGAACTTTTACGAGTCTGTATAGCAAGTTCTTTTAGGAACTTTACATTGGTAAAATATTCGGTTTTGAATTTTCGTAATTGGAAAAGATGCACCAGAATTGGAATAACCAATAAGAATAGGAAATATAGAAGTTCTGGATGTTTGAATTGCATTTTTTAAAAAGGTTTACTTCACAATCGGTTATTTTATTGCGGAGTTCAGTGATTTTTAATTGTCAAAAGTAACAAAAACTTTAAAAGTTTAAAAGGTTAAAGTTTAAAAGTTTCATAATAATGACATCTATTTCTGATTACAGAATACTAACGGTTACTCCTTAAACTCCGTAGCAGGCGTCCTTACGAAAGTGGGAGCATACCAGACTACTTCAGATGCTAATACCGCTACCTCTGCGACCTCGCTTCTGCCAATAGCCAATCAGATCATGCAGATAGACCCTTACGGCACAGTAGTTGAGTCTGTCACCCACGGCTACAGCGGAAAAGACTT
>CAIRMK010000454.1 GCA_903879645.1 uncultured Bacteroidota bacterium | reverse complement strand
TTTGCAAGTGGTTCAGCGGCACAACCTTTCAAAACGGAAAAAGACTATAGAAACTTTCTGAAAAGAATGGATTTATACGCGGTTTGGATCGACTCTGCTATGGTGTATATGAAAAAAGGAATGGCAAAAGGATTGGTCTTACCTAAATCCTTAGCGATAAAAGTAATACCTCAATTTGAAGAAATTGTAGCACCAAAAGTAGAAGACAATTTGTTCTATTCTACCCTAAAAAAATTCCCAGCTAGTTTTACAGAAGCACAAAAAAGTAACCTGACCAAAGAATATACTACTATAATCCAAGAGAAATTGATGCCGCAATACCAAAAAATGATTGCGTTCCTTAAAAGGGAGTACTTACCAGCTTCAAGAAGCACGAGTGGTATTGGCAGCATTCCAAATGGAAAAGAAATGTATACGGCTTATGTAAAACAATGGACAACTACCAACAAAACACCTGAAGAAATTCATGAAATTGGTTTAAAAGAAGTGGCACGATTGAATGCCGAAATGGAAAAAGTGAAAGAGCAAGTAGGCTTTAAAGGCAACTTAAAAGAATTTCTTAATGACGTTAGAAACAAAAAAGAATTAAAACCATTCACCAAACCAGAAGATGTATTGGCTCATTTCCAAAAGATTTATAAAACCATAAAACCAAATGTAGACAAACTGTTCTCACTGCAACCTAAAACCAAATTTGAGATAAGAAGAACGGAATCTTTCCGAGAAAAAACAGCTAGTGCGGAATATATCCAAGGGGCTGTAGATGGATCAAGACCAGGAATATTTTATGTGCCAATACCCAATGCCAAAGAATATAATGTGCTAGAAGATGAAGATTTATTTCTGCATGAAGCCATTCCTGGGCATCATTTTCAAATGTCTTTGCAACAAGAAAATACTAGCTTACCTAACTTTAGACGCTACAATTGGTTTGGAGCCTATGGTGAAGGTTGGGCTTTATACACAGAAAGCTTAGGAAAAGAATTAGGCTTATACAAAGACCCCTATCAGTATTTAGGCATGTTGAATGATGAAATTCATAGAGCGATTCGTTTGGTGGTGGACACTGGCATTCACTCTAAAGGATGGACAAGAGAACAAGCTATTCAATATTCGTTAGATAATGAAGCCGAAAGTGAAGCGAGTATTACCTCTGAAGTGGAACGTTATATGGCGATTCCAGGTCAGGCGTTATCGTATAAAATTGGGCAATTGAAAATTATTGAATTGCGACACAAAGCAGAAAAGGATTTAGGGTCTAAATTTGATATTAGAAAATTCCACGCTGAAGTATTAGAGTCGGGAGTGATGCCACTTGCTTTACTTGAAAAGAAAATTGATGATTGGATAAAGTTAGAAAAATAAACACCATATAACGCCTTTCTTTTTGAGAGGCGTTTTTATTTATATTCAATTAATCAAACACTATTTGAAAATAGATTTATTATTAATTTAATATTCTTTATATACGATATAAACACGCTATATATACGCCTTAAATACACTATATATATGTTATAATATCCTTATAACTATTTTATATATAAAAAGTATGTGTTACTTTTGCCTATAGTAATAAGCAAATATATGGCAACACAAAAAGGAATTTTACCGATTGAAGGTACACTAGGAGGTGTCAACTTTTATTATAGAAAAGGAAAAGCGGTGGCTCGAAAAGCTGGTGGTGGTTTTAATGGGAAAGCTATAAAAACAAAACCGAGTATGGTGAGAGTTAGAGAAAATAGCTCGGAGTTTGGTAATTGTTCTAAGGTGAAGAGTGCTTTTAGAATTGCTTTGTCACCTTTTTTGAATTATTATAAAGACGGAACTTTACATGGCAGAATGATGCACTTGTTTCAAGAGATTAAGAAATTTGATCATAATTCATTGCGGGGTTCTCGTACAGTTGGTAGAGGTATTTTAACTACAGAAGGATTGACTTTGTTTAAGAACTTTATGTTTACTCCTAAATGTAATATTGATGTAATAGTGCCTATGAACATGAGTTATGACTTCTCTTCTTGTGTTTATGATGTTGTTGATTTTGATATTACTTTAGTGCGTTTTCCAAAGAGTGCTACTCATATGGAATTGCAGTTTGGAGTTCTAGGTATTGATTTTGAAACGCCTATTTATAAGCTTTTTATGGCAACTCCTTTGGTCTTAGAAAAAGGTGTTGAAGTGGATGCTTTTACAATGGCACCTGAAGAGTTACCTGATTCAGGATTGCACCAATTTGCTTTTATTGGAATTGCTTTTTACCAAGAACTTAATGGAGTGAAGTATATATTGCGAGAAGATGGAACTATTGGAATAAAATGTATTGCATAAAGAATTAACTTCAACTGTTTTTTTAAATAATAAAATAAGATTGATTTTAAATAGTAACCTCTTCTGAACGCTTTATATTAATTGGTTTTCCATCAATATCGTAGAATTGGTAGCGGTATTTTAATTTCCCGTTTAATTCTTCTATATCTACATGCATTTGGTAGAATCCATTATTCCATTCTACAATGATATCAAAATAGTAATCGCCTACTCCAAAACTAGTTGGTAAATTACTGATGTATACTAGCTTTTTAGATTTAAGGTTTAATGTATTTGCTTCAATATTATTGTAAGCACCAACATCTTCATTATCAAAAGTTCTACCCATGTAGTTATACTCTCTTGCTTTTTTCTTTTGTTTTCCTTCTTTTGGGTCGTTATAAATATCTTTTACAGAAAAAATAACATCTTTAAGCGAAAATTTACCCGCATTTACTAAAGAGAATTTCAATTGATGGTTATACATCATTCGTTGTGGTTTTTTTTTCTGTCCATTCTCTTCAGAAATGTCTATACCATCACCTAAATCTATATCTTTTATTTCTATAATAGGAATGTTTTGTTCGTTTAATTGTGATGAAACGTGCAGTTTTGCAACTTCTGGAGCAGGATTTTCATCCACAAGTTGGTCTTTAGTATCTTTTATTTCATTACTAAGAACCTCTATTTTTTGATTTGCAATGTCAATTTCCGTTTCACTTTTAACACCCAAATCGTTGTTGTTGCTCGATTTGTATAATGAGAAAAGTGCACCTGTAATTAAAACAAATCCAATAAATGCCAATATAAGTGCTGTCATAGAAGAATTCTTTTTCATTCCAATAAATTGGTTACGATAGAGATTGAGATATTTTACAAAAATAAATATTCAAGATTGTTTTTACATCACATGTAAAAATAGTTCTTAACATAGAAATGAACTGATTTAAAATAAAAAAAGCCCTAACTTTCGTTAGAGCTTTGTGCGGGTAATAGAAATCGCACTCGTGATTAACCAAAATTCAATAAAATTAAAAATCCCTTTGTTTTAAAGACTTAACAAGGTTTTTTATGTTATTTTAACTTCTATTAATTTGCCAAAATTAACATCAATTAATAAATTACGGGGAATATACGGGGAATGAAAAATATTTTATATTTGTAAAAAACCCAAAAAGTATGGCTACTGGCAAATTTAGGATTAAAACTAGCAATGATTGGAATACTATTTTTTATAGATTTAAACATAGTAATTTATTCGATATTGAATGTTCTATAGGAATGCAAATTCCAAATAAAAGATGGAGTGAATCAAAACAAGAAGTTTTAGCGACAACTGATGTTGACTATAAAGAAATTAATAATAAACTAAAAGAACTTAATACTTATATCCGAAAAGAATTTGGCGATGCAACTCTCAAAG
>CAIRMK010000453.1 GCA_903879645.1 uncultured Bacteroidota bacterium | reverse complement strand
CTTTTTATTATTTTAGCCGAATGATTAAAGTAGTTATTATTGGTTCTGGAAATGTAGCACAACATTTAATTTTGGCTTTCCAAAAAGAGTCAGGTGTTGATTTGGTGCAAGTATTTGCAAGAAATAAAAGCAACCTCACTCACCTACTCGATGCCAATACAATCACATCCGATTTTAAAGAACTGAAAGAAGCCGATTTATATATTATTTCTGTTTCTGATGATGCGATTCCTAGTGTTTCTGAATCTTTACCATTCAAAGACAAATTAGTGGCCCATACTTCGGGTAGTGTTGCTATGGAAGATTTGAGTGATACCAATAGAAAAGCAGTTTTCTATCCTTTGCAAACTTTATCCAAGAAAAAAGAAGTCAATTTCAAAGAAGTGCCTCTTTGTATCGAAGCGCAAAATGAAACTGATTTAAAACTTTTAAGTGAAGTAGCCAAAAGTATTTCCGATAAGGTATTTGAAGTCAATTCCGAACAACGAAAATCATTGCATGTAGCCGCTGTTTTTGTGAGTAATTTTGTAAATCATTTGTACAAATTGGGAAGTGATATTTGTGAAGAACACCAGGTACCCTTCGAAATTTTAAAGCCCCTTATTTTAGAAACTGCTAAAAAAGTACAAGTTCTTACTCCTGATGCGGCTCAAACGGGCCCTGCAAAAAGAAAAGATACGACTACTATCAATAAACATTTGGCCATTTTGACTGATGAAAACCAAGCTGCCATTTATAAAATTCTAACCAAATCAATAATCGACAATGACAAAAAGTTATAAAGAAATTTTAAAACATATCACCACTTTTATATTTGATGTTGATGGTGTTTTAACCGATAGTTCGGTTCATATTACACCAACAGGCGAAATGCTTCGTGTGATGAATATTAGAGATGGTTTTGCTATGAAAGCAGCTTTAGAAAGTGGTTACAACGTATGTATCATTTCGGGGGGCAATAATGAAGGGGTTCGAATTCGATTGCGAAATCTAGGGATTCATGATATTCATTTAGCCAGTCCAAACAAAGTGGAAACCTATAATGAGTATATCGAATTATATAACATTCAATCAGAAAACGTATTGTATATGGGAGATGACATTCCTGATTACCATGTGATGCAATTGGTTGGTTTGCCTACTTGCCCGCAAGATGCAAGTCCGGAAATCAAAGCGATTTCAAAATACATTTCGCATAAAAATGGTGGAAAAGGTGCTGTTCGTGAAGTAATTGAACAAGTAATGAAAGTACAAGGAAAATGGCATTTGTATTATGATGGGAAGCATGATTAAGAATTAGGATTTAGGAATTAAGAATTAAGAATTAGGAATTATAGATTAGAGACAAAAATGAAATTTTTACAATTAATACGATACAAAAACCTATTGCTGCTTGCTTTAATGCAACTGATTTTTAGATTTGGATATTTAGAACTTATCAAAATTCCTTTATCACTCTTTTATTGGCAGTATAGCTTATTAGTAGTTGCTACTGTTTTAATTGCAGCGGGTGGCTATGTCATTAATGATATATTTGATCAAGAAACCGATGCCATCAACAAACCTGAAAAAGTAATAATCGGTCACTATATTACGGAGTCAAAAGCCTATACTATTTATGCTTCGCTAACCATAACTGGTGTAGCTTGTGGATTTATCTTAGCAAATTCTGTGTCACATCCTAATTTTGCCATTATTTTTGTATTGATTGCTACAGTATTGTATTTCTATGCCAGTACACTGAAACAAATGGCACTTCTTGGAAATATAGTGATTGCGGGATTGCTAGCTTTTAGTGTTATCATAATCGGAATATTTGATATATTTCCGAATACCTTTGCAACCAACCAACAACAAATGTCAGTGGCATTTGCTATTTTGCTGGACTATGCTAAATTTGCTTTTATCATTAATCTAGTTCGTGAAATTGTTAAGGATATCCAAGACATGGAAGGAGACAGCATGCAAGAAATGAAAACCCTACCTATTACTATTGGGGTATTAAAAACCAATAGAATTGCTTTTGGGTTATTACTTCTTCCAACGGTATACTTATTCTATTATCTAAATAATTATTTGTTTGCCAACAATTTATATTTTGGAATCATTTACATTCTTGCTTTTGTAATTGCTCCATTGATATTATCTTTAGTTAAACTTTGGAATGCTGTAGAAAAAAGTGATTATCAATTCATAAGTACGATATTGAAATGGATTATATTCTTTGGAATCGTATCAGTAGCCGTAATCACTTTAAACATAATTCATCATGCCAAATAACTATAAAATCATTTTAGCCTCAGGTTCTCCCAGACGCCAACAGTTCTTTAAAGACTTTGATTTTGATTTTGAGGTGCGATTGAAAGAAGTAGAAGAAATCTACCCTGATCATTTAAAAGTAGAAGAGATTACTAATTATTTAGCAGAGCTAAAAGCAAAAGCATTTGATGGCGAAATTGCAGATAATGAAGTTTTAGTTACGAGTGATACTTTAGTTTGGTTAAATGATAAAGCATTAGGAAAACCGAAAGATTACGATGATGCTTTTCATATCTTAAAATCATTATCCAACGCAACACATGAAGTAATCACTTCAGTGTGTTTTAAAACGTCTAAGAAAACAGAAACTATTTTTGATGTTACTAAAGTGACCTTTGTTGCGTTATCAGATGAAGCAATCCATTATTATTTAGACAACTACAAACCCTTTGACAAAGCGGGAGCCTATGGAATTCAAGAATGGATTGGACTCATTGGAATTTCAAAAATTGAAGGTTCCTATACAAATGTTGTTGGATTACCTACCGAAAAAGTATACAAATATTTAACATCTACATTAGCATATAATATGTAACTTTACATTTCATTTGAAAGCCAATTAAATTGAAAAATGCAATGGAAACGGAAGACGAAATCAATGCTAAAATATTGAAAGTGACAATGGTTATTCAGGAAAATTATCCTGAATTGTCAAAGTATTTAAATGAAATGCCAATTACAATTCCGATTGATAGTCGTCCAGAGGTGAATGTAAAAAATCTTCAGAAATACTATGATACGCTTCTTACCTTATTTAGAAACTATGTGGCGGAACATCAATTAAACTACATCAACCAAAGATCAGGCTCTGGACATTTGTAAATTCTCTTAATATGGGAAATTTACAACAATACTATAAAATAGTATAACGAATTTGCTTTCATTATTCCTCAAATTTGTGGTAACAATTCTGTTAAACCAAATTTAAAGAAAATGAAAAAATTCACACTCTACACAATGGTAATGATAGCATCATTAACATTTCTTCCGAATCAATCCATAGCCGCAGAAAAAAATCCAACAAGTATCTCAAACAATCCAAAAGAAGTGCCCTCTGAAGTGAAAGTACTACTGTTACGATTAGATGAAATCAAAGCTATGGATAAATCCAATTTAACCTCTGCTGATAAAAAAGTATTACGCAAAGAAGTGCGTGCAATTAAATCAAGAATGAGATCAAATGGCAATGGTATTTATTTATCAGTTGGAGCCATCATAATTATTATCTTACTTTTAATCATACTATTATAATGAAAAAAATGAAATTATTTATATTGGGTGTATTGCTTTTAACAGCAACGCAATTTCAGGCTCAAATATCCATTAATCTACAATTTGGAGCTCCGCCCGTTTGGGCACCAACAGAGCGACTTGAATCGCAATATTATTATCTTCCAGATATAGATTGTTATTATGATGTTCCTTCAGCAAGGTTTATTTATATAAAAAATGGGAGATGGATTCGATCTACCGCACTTCCGTATCAATATAGAAATTACAATTTAAAAGGAGGAAACATTGTCTATCTAACGGATTATAGAGGTAATTCTCCTTATAAATATCACGAAAAACACCGAGAACAATATCAAGGTAATCGAGAGGAAAGACCCAGAGAGAATGAGCACCATGACAATGGAAATCACAGAGGAGAAGAGAAACATGATAATGGGAATCACAGAGGAGAAGACAAACATGACAATGGAAATCATAGAGGAGAAGATAAACATGATAATGGAAATCATAAAGGAGAAAATAAACATGATGACAGAGAAAATAATGATCATGGAGGAAGACACTAAATAGTGATTTAATTATACACTAGTACTAAAGGGTAAAATGAAAATTCATTTTATCCTTTTTTTTGTTAAAGAAATTCGAAAAATCACGAACGAAGCCAAAAAGAATAATTTTCCCAGCCATTCTTTCCAAGAAGGTTTACAATTGGCAAGAGAAGAAATTCTATATG
>CAIRMK010000452.1 GCA_903879645.1 uncultured Bacteroidota bacterium | reverse complement strand
TTATTTATGTCATAAAATCATACTTTTTTAATTTAATTATATAAATTTGTGATATAATATCATAAATACAAGTAACAATGGAAGCAAATCAAAAAGATGGAGCAGCTCTTCACGTAGGAGCGATAGTAAAAAAATACATTGACACCAATAAAGTTTTTAAAAGTGTAGTAGGAAGAAGAATGAAGAAAAGAGACAGCGAAATCATTCGCTATCAAAAGAGTGCTTCTTTAAAAACTAATATTCTACTGGCTTTATGCCATGCTATGAAACATAATTTCTTTGCGGACATAGCCGTGCTTTTGCCTGCCGAATACAGCACCGACGTGCCAAAAGACACCTCCGCCGAAGAGGAAATAGCACGACTGAAAGACCAAATTAGATTACTAGAATCGGAACGCAATATTCTAAAACAAGTGTTGATTGGGAAAAGTGAGTAAAGAGGACGGTGATTTATGATAGATTTTAATTAGATTTGTTTTAGATGTTGATTGTGGATAAGGATTGTAATCATCCTATCAGGATTAAAAAATATTAAAAACAAACTATTATGAGCGACATATTTTTAGGTTTTCTGTTTGTAATTTTAGCTATTCTATGTTTAATATATACTTCAACTCAAAAAGTAAGCAAAAGTGACAAAATGTTATATCCTACTCAAATTAGAATATATATTGCTTTAATTTCTTTATTAATAATAGGCTTGTACTTGATTATTAAAAGTTTATGGCTTTGATAGCTCTAAATTGTATTCCGAAACTACAAATAGAATAAAGAAAAACGAACTACAGCAATAAGATAATTTATGGTTGATAAAAACGAAAATAAAGCTCCAAATTGGCTTATAAGATTGGTTAATATTCTTTTTAGAATGTTTCTTAAATTGTAAATTACAATTGCTATAAAAACAAAAAAGACGAACTCCACAGTTCGTCTTTTGTTTTATATTTTCTTCCTCATTCGCGCCACCGGAATATCCAATTGCTCTCGATATTTAGCAATGGTTCTTCGGGCAATAGGGTAGCCTTTTTCTTTTAAGATATCAGCCAATTGATCGTCGGGAAGTGGTTTGTGTTTGTCTTCGGCTTCAATCACATTTTGTAGAATCTTCTTGATTTCAAGTGTAGAAACATCTTCGCCTTGGTCATTCTTCATCGCTTCGGAGAAAAATTCTTTAATTAATTTAGTGCCATAAGGTGTATCTACATATTTGCTATTTGCCACACGAGACACTGTAGAAATATCCAACCCCACCATATCGGCAATGTCTTTTAGAATCATCGGTTTCATGCTGGTTTCTTCGCCATCCAAAAAGTACTCTTGTTGAAAATGCATGATGGCATTCATAGTCACATATAAAGTTTCTTGACGTTGCTTGATGGCATCAATAAACCATTTTGCCGAATCCAATTTCTGTTTGATAAACTGCACGGCATCTTTCTGCGAATGTGATTTGTCACGAGACATTTTATAGGTCTGCATCATTTCTTGATAATCTTTAGAAACGTGCAAGGAAGGGGCATTTCTACCATTCAGAGTCAGTTCCAACTCGCCATCGTTAATTCTGATAGCAAAATCGGGAATGATGTTTTCAGTTACTTTATTGTTTCCAGTAAACGAACCACCTGGTTTGGGATTCAGTTTTTCTATTTCGTGAATGGTCTTCTTCAAATGCTCTTGCGAGATGCCATACTTTTGAAGTAACTTATCGTAATGTTTTTTAGTAAAGGCATCAAACTGATGTTCGATTATGTCTATGGCCAAAGTCACTGATTCGGTTGGGGTTTTGTGTTTGAGTTGCAGCAATAAACATTCTTGCAAATCTCGTGCACCCACACCGGAAGGTTCTAATTCGTGAATGACATGTAAGATGCGTTCAACGTTTTTCTCGTCGGTATAAATCCCTTGCGTAAACGCCATATCATCTACAATATCTTGAATCGTTCTGCGGATGTATCCCATATCATCAATGCTCCCCACAAGAAATTCTGCAATTTCTCTATCGGTATCATTCAAAATAAAAGTATTCAACTGATTGATTAAATCCTGATGAAAACTCACCGGCGAAGCATATGGATTTTCGCGATCATCATCGTCATCACTAAAATTATTAGCTTGTAATTTGTAATCGGGAATTTCGTCGTTGCTCAAATATTCGTCTACATTGATGTCGTCGGCTTCAATATTGTCGCTTCCTTCATAATCATCGTATTCATCATTGTTATCGAACTCATCTTTTTCATAAACTTCTTCCTCATCTTTACCCGATTCCAATGCTGGGTTCTCATTCATTTCTTCCAACAAGCGCTGCTCAAATGCCAAAGTAGGCAACTGAATCAACTTCATCAACTGAATTTGTTGAGGAGAAAGTTTTTGAGATAATTTGAATTGTAAGTTTTGCTTAAGCATTATTTTTAGTTTAAAAGTTTAAGGTTTCAAGTTTCAAGTTGCCGAATCAACAACCTGAAACCTGAAACTTGAAACAATTTTAGAATTCTGCGTTCTGTGGCGTTCTTGGAAAAGGAATTACGTCTCTAATATTCGTCATTCCTGTTACAAATAATACCAATCTTTCAAATCCTAATCCAAAACCAGAGTGAACAGCCGAACCGAATCTTCTAGTGTCTAAATACCACCATAATTCTTCTTCGTCAATTCCTAAAGCTTTCATTTTTTCAACCAAAACGTCATAACGCTCCTCCCTTTGAGAACCACCCACAATTTCTCCAATTCCAGGGAAAAGAATATCCATGGCACGAACCGTTTTTCCATCTTCATTCAAACGCATATAAAACGCTTTAATGTTGGCTGGATAATCAAACAAGATTACCGGACATTTAAAGTGTTTTTCTACAAGGTAACGTTCGTGTTCACTTTGTAAATCAGCACCCCATTCGTTGATGATATAATTGAATTTTTTCTTTTTATTTGGAGTAGAATCTCTTAAAATATCAATCGCTTCAGTATAAGAAACTCGTTTGAAATTGTTTTCTAAAACAAAGCTTAATTTTTCTAATAAAGCCATTTCGCTTCTATCAGCTTGTGGTTTTGATTTTTCTTCTTCTAACAAACGTCCTTCTAGGAATTTCAAATCATCCGGACATTTATCCATTGTATATTTAATTACGAATTGGATAAAATCTTCTGCCAAATCCATATTGTCATTCAAATCATTGAAAGCTACTTCGGGTTCAATCATCCAAAATTCCGCCAAGTGACGAGAAGTATTTGAATTCTCTGCACGGAAAGTTGGTCCGAACGTATAAATTTGACCCAAAGCCATAGCAAATGTTTCTCCTTCCAATTGTCCAGAAACCGTTAAGTTGGTTTCTTTTCCGAAGAAATCTTCTTTATAGTTAACTTTTCCTTCCTCTGTTCTTGGAGTGTTGTCAAAAGGTAAGGCCGTAACTTTAAACATTTCTCCAGCACCTTCTGCATCCGAACCAGTTATGATTGGCGTGTTTACATACACAAACCCTTTTTCTTGGAAATAGGTGTGAACCGCATGTGCCAATACGGAACGAACACGCATAATAGCTCCAAACGCATTAGTTCGTACTCGTAAATGGGCATTCTCACGTAAAAACTCTAAGGAGTGTTTTTTAGGTTGCATTGGGAATTTCTCCGCATCTGAATCACCAAGAATTTCTAATTTGGTTACTTGGATTTCATATTTCTGACCCGCCCCTTTACTTTCTACTAATTCACCAATTACCGAAACCGCAGCACCAGTAGTCACTCTCTTTAAAGTAGCCTCAGGGGTGTTTTCAAAATCAACAACACATTGAATATTATTAATTGTCGAACCATCGTTCAACGCAATAAATTGATTGTTTCTAAAAGTTCTAACCCAACCTTTTGCATTTACTTCATAATTTGCTTTTGAGCTGTTTAGTAAGTTTTTAACTTTTGTATGTTTCATTTTAATAGTAGATATTAGATTTTAAATAGTAGATTTTATCTAACTGCAAATGTAAATTATTTATTTTTTTCTGTGACGTCTTCATCTTCATCTTCATCATCGATGTGAGAACGAAGAATTTTTAAAGCGGGTTGGTCAATGATATCTTCTTTTCCGCCCCATTTTTCAGTGGTTAAAACCAAAGCTGGTAATACTAATAAATTAGCAAACATGGCAAACGTAAGAGTAACCGAAATCAATCCTCCCAATGCAATTGTTCCACTAAAGCTCGATAGTGTGAAAATAGCAAATCCGAAGATTAATACGATAGAAGTATAGAAGGTACTAACACCAGTTTCATGCAAAGAACTGATTACAGATTTTTTGATTTTTCCATTGTTATGAATTAGATCATGACGGTATTTAGCCATAAATTGAATTGCATTATCTACTGAAATTCCAAAAGCAATACTAAACACTAAAATGGTTGAGGGCTTTAATGGAATTCCAAAATAACCCATCAGTCCAGAGGTAATACAAAGTGGAAGGATATTAGTCACTACTGATGCAAAAATCATCTTCCATGAACGGAACATATAGGCCATTAATCCAGCAATTAAAAGGATGGCAAATATTAATGATTCGATAAGGTTACCAACTAAGTAGGTCGTTCCTTTTTGGAATACTAATGCTTTTCCAGTTAATTTAACTTCAAATCGATCACTTGGAAATATCTGGTTGATTCTTCTTTTTAATTTGCCTTCTACTTTTGCCATTTCATCGGTACCAATATCTTTCATAAAAGTAGTAATTCGAGCATATTGGCCTGTAGAATCAACATAGCTTTTCATTAAATTCTCTTTAGAATTCTTAGTGGCATTTTTGGCATAACTTAATATGAAAATTTGCTCTTGGGATGTTGGCAATTCGTAATATTCGGGTTTTCCGTTGTAGTATGCTTGTTTAGAATACTTGACCAAGTTTACAATAGAAATAGGTTTAGATAATTCAGGTATACTATCGATTGTTTTTTGCAATTCATCCATTTTTCTAATTGTAGACGACTTCATAACACCTTTTTTTCTTTTGGTGTTAATCATTATCTCGAGTGGTTGCACACCATTAAATTCTTTTTCAAAGAAAAGAATGTCCTTAAAGAAGGAAGCGCTTTTAGGCATTTCACCAATTAAACTTCCAGAGACTTTCATTTGTGATATCCCAACCAAACTGAAAATAAGCAGTAAACCATAAATGATATAAATTGTTTTTCTTTTGTCTTTTACAATTTTTTCCACCCAATTTAAGATAGAAGAAAGATAGTTTCTGCTAAGATGCTTTAAGTGTTTTGCATTTGGCATTGGCATAAAACTATAGACGATAGGCACGACAACTAACGTAAGTAAATAAACAGTAATTACATTTATAGAAGTGATTAAACCAAATTCAAAAAGCAGATCATTACCTGTAATCATAAAGGTTGCGAACCCAATAGCAGTAGTCATATTGGTCATCAAGGTAGAAACCCCAATTTTTGAAATAACCCTTTGCAAAGCTTTGGCTTGATTCGCGTGGTTATTGATTTCTTGCTGGTATTTGTTGATGAGGAATATGCAATTGGTAATTCCAATCACGATGATTAATGGTGGGATTATAGCAGTAAGAATAGTGATTTTGTAATGGAATAATCCCAAGGTTCCAAAGGACCACATTACTCCAAAAATCAAGATGCAAATAGAGATAAAAGTAGCCCGTAACGATCGGAAAAACAAGAAGAAAATTAAGGAGGTTATGAATAAGGCTGCCCCAATGAACAAGCCAATCTCCCCTTTCATGTTTTCTGTATTGATGGTTCTGATATAAGGCATACCAGAGACTTTCAAGTCAATTCCAGTTGTTTTTTCAAATTTGTCAACTTCTGGAACTAGCACTTTTAGAATGAATTCTTTTCGAATAGGAGAGTTTACTACCTTCTTATCCATATATAAAGCCGCTCGAATACTCCCTGATTTTTTATTAAAAAGGAGCCCTTCATAAAAAGGCAAATCATTGAAAAGTTGCTTTTTAATGGAAATTAAATAAGCTTGGTTTTTAATTTGAGTTTGGTCAATAAGCGGAACCAATTTAAACTTTTCATTTACTGTATCTTTTTCTAATTTCTTTAAATTATTTACAGAAACAATAAGTTCAATTTCTTTATGTTTTTTGAGCGAGCTCATCATTTGGTTCCAAGCAGCAAAAGCTTTAGGAGTAAAAAAAGCATCATCTTTAATTCCAATTACAATAAGATTTCCTTCTTCCCCAAAAGTGTTTAGGAATTGCGTATAATCTTTATTGGCAGGATGATTTTTTGGAAGAAGATTGGCTTCGTTGTAGGTCATGCCAACATTTCGCCATTGCAAAGCTAGGAAAACAGTAAGTAAAAAAACAATTACTAAAATCGTTATCCTGTTACGGAGCACAATACCAGCAATATATTCCCAAAACCCAGCCTTTATTTTCTTTTTCATTAGTAAATTTAAACGGATGCAAAGGTAATTAAAACGCATTAAAAGCAAAGGACTTAAAGCAAAACTTTTGTCGAATAAAAACGAGTTTTTTGTAAGTCATTTTTATGTTAATTTATAGTATAAATGTAAAAAAAATAGTTTTGTTTTCTCATATTTGTAGGATTCAAAACAATTAGTGGTTTGCCTATGAAAAATATAAAAAATGCCGTGTTCTATTTAGGTGTAACAGGTGGATTTACAGCGCTTATGTTTTGGATTGTATCCAAAGGAAGAGTACTAGAAGTTGGTAGAGGTGTTGTTGCTAAAATATCAACAGATAGTTTATTCGGGCAATTTTTAGATTCTTTGATTCATAATTTACAGCATCCATTGGCTATTTTATTGTTACAAATAATTACTATTATTATTGTAGCACGTTCCTTTGGATGGATTTTTAGAAAAATAGGTCAACCCTCAGTAATTGGAGAAATTATTGCGGGTATTTTTTTAGGACCATCAGTAGTCGGAATGTATTTCCCACATTATTCCGCAATGCTTTTCCCAACAGAATCTTTGGGAAACCTTCAATTTTTAAGTCAAATTGGACTAATGTTATTCATGTTTGTTATCGGAATGGAACTCGATTTGAAAGTATTGAAGAACAAAGCCAATGATGCAGTTGTGATAAGTCATGCAAGTATTGTTATCCCATTTGCTTTAGGAATGGGATTATCCTATTTTATTTATCAAAACACAACGTTTACTCCAAAAGGGGTAGATTTTTTATCGTTTAGTTTGTTCATGGGAATCGCTATGAGTATAACAGCTTTTCCTGTTTTAGCAAGAATTGTTCAAGAAAGAGGTATTCATAAAACTAAATTGGGTACAATTGTAATCACTTGTGCTGCGGCCGATGATATAACTGCGTGGTGCATTCTTGCCGCTGTAATTGCCATTGTAAAAGCTGGAACTTTTGCAAGTTCGATGTATATAATTTTAATGGCTGCTGCTTACGTGTTAATGATGCTTTTTGTGGTCAAACCATTCTTAAAAAAGATTGGAGATTTATATGCAACAAGAGAAAACTTAAGTAAACCAGTAGTCGCTATTTTTTTATTGACTTTAATTATCTCCTCTTATATCACAGAAATTATAGGCATTCATGCTTTGTTTGGTGCTTTTATGACAGGAGCTATAATGCCTGATATTACCAAAATTAGAAAAATAATTATTGAAAAAATTGAAGATGTAGCCCTAATTCTATTACTGCCATTATTCTTTGTTTTCACTGGATTGCGAACTCAAATCGGATTGATTAACGATGTTTATTTATGGAAAGTTACCGGATTGATTATTACTGTAGCTGTTGTTGGTAAATTCTTTGGAAGTGCATTGGCAGCAAAATTTGTTGGTCAAAATTGGCGAGATAGTTTGACTATCGGAGCGTTAATGAACACTCGTGGTTTGATGGAACTCGTGGTGTTAAATATCGGATATGATTTAGGCGTTCTTTCCACTGAAATATTTACAATGATGGTGATCATGGCTTTGGTTACCACCTTTATGACAGGTCCAGCCATCGATGTCATTAACTTTGTTTTCAAACGTAAAGAAGTGCTTATCCCAACTGAAATTATTGAAAATAGTAAATTCAAAATCTTAATTTCTTTTGGAAATAATGAAAAAGGAAAATCACTGTTACGATTAGCAAGCAGTTTTGTGAAAAAACAAAAAGAGAATTCTAATATTACAGCATTGCACCTATCTTTGAGTGATGAGGTTCATTCGTATAATTTGGAAGATTATGAAAAAGAAACATTTGAACCAATTTTAGCCGAATCAAAAATATTGAGTCAAGAAGTAACGACCATTTTTAAAGCTACTGTAGATATTGAAAACGATATTGCTGATGTGGCTTCACGTGGCGAATTTGATTTGGTTCTAGTAGGATTAGGGAAATCAATCTTTGAAGGTTCACTGTTAGGAAAGGTATTAGGATTTACAACTAGAATTATTAACCCAGATCGATTATTAGATAAATTTACCGGTAAAGAAGGTCTTTTTGCCAATTCTCCTTTTGATGATAGGACACGTTTGATAATTTCTAAAAGTAAAAAGCCTCTTGGAATTCTAGTTGACAAAGAATTGAATGAAGTGGATGATGTTTTTGTGCCTATTTTCAGTACAGACGATGCTTTTCTTATTGATTATGCCCAAAAACTGATCTACAATAATGATTCAAAAATCACAGTTTTAGAAATTAACAATCAAGTAAAAAATAATTTTATTATTGAGAATGCCATTTCAACATTAGAAAATACATTTCCTGAAAAAATTTCCTTAATTGATGAAAGTGAGATGAAAGCAGGATTTCTTGCCAAACAAGACTTAATGATGATTTCCTTAGAAAGTTGGAAAAAATTAGTTGATGCTCAAAGTGTTTGGTTGAGTACTGTGCCTTCAGTGTTAATTATTAAGCCTTGATATAAGGTCAAGATTTTAAACTAGAATCCAAACAAGCCTTAGGTGCAATCGAATATAGCATTGGCTGAATCGAACAAAGGTCAGTCTCAATAAAACATTGCTTTGGCTCAATCGAACAAAGCCTTGGCCGAATCGAATAAGACATTGGCTCAATCAAACAAGACATTTGCTCAATCGAACAAAGTTTAGTCTCAATCGAACAATGCATTGGCCAAAGCCAATAAAGGGAAAAACTAATACGAATCAGTCTATATAGGTTGGTTTTTGATTTTATAAGAGAGAAAACAAAAATCCGATAGAGTAATATTAAAACCCTAAATTTATAGTATAAGAAATTTTCAATGATAAATTATCTTCAAATTTAGGCAATTGATTAGGTCCATATCTAAAGAAAAAAGTCATCCCTAATCCTTTATAAATAGAATTGGCTTCAACACCACTTTCAAAAAAACCTTTTTCTAAAGTTTTGTATTGAAATCCTATATGCTCTTCGGGTTTGTCCATAGTACCAAATGCCATTCTAGTCACAACTGCAAATTGAGGGTTTATTTTATACCCTAATTTGACCGTGTTAAAAGTGTGTCTAGTCTGAAAAGAAACATATTTACTAGAGAAAAACTCATTGAAATACATGGTTTCAAAACTGTTTTTCCCGGCAAAGGTTATCCTTTTTAACATGGAATCTTTATTCAAATTATTAGGAGCAATACTGTACAAATGAGTTATGGGAACATCTCCTAAGGCTATTCCCCCTTGAAGAATAAATGAAGTATTTTGACCCGATAAATACGGGATCTCATTGAAAATTCTTAAATCAAATTTTGTAAAATTAAAATCATTTCCCATAACATTAGGAATTGACTTGGTGATTTGAAAATATATTTTTGGATATTTCTTTTCTATTTCTATACGTCCAGTAGGGGTCTGCATATAGTCACTAAATGGATTCCAATGTAACGCAAATTGAACAGAAGTAATATTAAAATTTGTATACACATGGTCATTAGCTACAAATTTATAATCAAAAAGAGGATTAACTTCACTTCTAGAAATCAAAAAGTAAGTATTCGTTTTTGCAAAATAGTTACTTTCAATATATGCTGAAAACATTTTATTATTATAAAAAGTAGAAATATTTATCGGACGAGGATCAAATACTTTAAAAAGTCTAGGTTCTGTTGCAAACTGAACCTGACCAATTTCTTTTAAATCATCAGAATAAGAAATACTTACCCTAGTGCTTGTTTCTTTATTTATAAGATACGAAGGTGTTATGCTATACTTTAATTTTTCATCTTTTAAACCATAGGCCACATAGCCACTAATTTTATACATATTGGATAATTTATCGTTGGTTACACCACCAATTCCCAAACGAAAACCTTCAAAATTATCATATTTTACAATTGATCTTAAATCGATATCGATAAATTTCACAGGGAAATACCCATTATAAATTTTTCTTCCAAGAATAACTTTATGCTCAAATTTTTCAGCCTCGGAGATGCTATCCAAATTTGTATATGTTGTGTTTTTCCTTTTATCAATCGTGTCTTTTTTAAACTCTTTCCAAAAAGATTCTGGTTTCGACATACTTGTTTCGGGAACGTCAATTTTTATAGCAGGGTTTTTAAAAACTACCAGTTTGTTGATTTTAATATCAAAGGGGGTAGATTCTAATTTTAAATACGATTGATCAGAAGCATTAGAGCTTATTCCATCTAATCCTGAATTAAATTTAATCGTATTGCCAAGAATATTTAAATCTCCTGAATTGTTTCCTTTTACAACTGTAATTTTCCTTTTTTCAGGAAACCAAATGTTGTAATTTTTAAGATAATTAAAGGTGTAAAGAGCATTAATATTGGCCATTCCATATATTCTAAAATAGGCTTTACATACTGCACCATTTTCAGCATCAATATAAAATATACCACGCAATCTATTTGAATTTAAATTTTTTGGTTGAAAATAAATTCGGTAAACCGTTCTTCCTTCAACTTTTACCGTGTCAATAATTTTAAAAACATATAATTTTCTACCATAATTTGAAATAGGGTTATGGATAGAAACTCCCAAAATATCTAGTTTGTTTTCATATAAAGAATAGGAAACCAAATTCAAACCCAAATATTCATACAAAGGTTTTTTGAAGCCCGCCATTCTTGACGCAATCACTGTTTCTTTCGTTCCTTTACTATTGAATTGAATTAAATTTACTTTTTCAGTTTGGTAGAGGTGTTGTTTTTCAACAAATTTCTTGAATTTATAATTGGAAGAATCTAGTTTCACTCGCTTTTTTCCAAATAAATTTCTTTTTGTAATAGTGTCTATTTTTCCAGAAATGGAATCGGGATTAGCTGAGATTAATAAGTGTTCGTAGTTTTTATATTCAAACGTATTTAGTGCTTTTTCGGGTTGGTTTTTAAGTTTATTTTCAACTACTTTTTTAATGATTGAATTGACTTTATTTTCTGAATATATTTCTTGTTCTTTCATCTTTTCATTGGCTATCATTTTTATTAAAAGAAATTTATTGCCAATGCTTTGATAATAAGTTTTATCAAAATAACCTTTATAAGTGAATAGAATAGGTTTTTTATTATCTTTTATCTCTATAGAGAATTTGCCTTCCCAGTTAGATGATACCGTTTTATTGTTATAAGTGATTTTAACAAAAGCAATGGGTACAGCGGTATCGTAATCAAGAACTTGACCTTGCATTGTATTTTGAGAAAAAGCAAAATTGCAAATCAGAATTAAAAGAAATTCCCAAAACTTTCTCATTAAAATGATTTTGATTAAACCGTGTTAAAGAATTCCGACAAATGTAGGAATAAAAAAATCCGTTCGCCAAAACGAACGGATTTTAATATAGATTTAATGAAATTATACTTTCATTATTTCGGCTTCTTTATGAACCAAATGTTCTTCAATTTTTTTGATAAAATTGTCTGTTAATTTTTGAATATCATCCTCTGCTTTTTTGCATAGATCTTCAGATGTTCCATCTTTTTCTAATTTTTTGATGTCGGAATTGGCATCTTTTCTATGATTACGAATACCAACCTTTGCATCTTCAGCTTCTTGTTTGGCTTGTTTTACTAAATCCCGACGGCGTTCTTCTGTTAAAGGGGGAACACTGATGATAACAATATCACCATTGTTCATAGGGTTAAATCCAAGATTGGCAATCATAATTGCTTTTTCAATGGGATGTAACATGCTTTTTTCATAAGGTTGAATAGTAATAGTCCTAGCATCAGGAACATTTACATTTGCAATTTGAGAAAGAGGAGTTTGAGAACCATAATAGTCAACAAAAACACTTCCTAGCATTTGTGGTGATGCTTTTCCGGCACGAATATTTAAAAATGATTTTTCTAAATGGTCTACAGAACCAGTCATTGCTTCTTTTGCCTCGTCAATAATAAATTCAATTTCTTCCATTGTATTTCAGATTTTATTCTAAAAATAGTTTAACTTTTTAATTATATATTTACAACAGTTCCTACATTTTCGCCTTCGCAAATTTTTAATAAATTTCCTCTTTTATTCATATCAAAAACAAGAATAGGTAATTTATTTTCTTGACTCAAAGTGAAGGCTGTAGTATCCATTACGTTCAATCCTTTTTTGATAACATCATCAAACGAAATATAGTCAAATTTTACTGCTGATTTATCTTTTTCTGGATCGGCAGTATATATACCATCTACTCTTGTTCCTTTTAAAATTACATCGGCATGAACTTCAACTCCACGTAAAACAGCTGCTGTATCTGTTGTAAAATAAGGATTCCCTGTACCGGCACCAAAAATAACAATTCTTCCTTTTTCAAGATGACGAACCGCTCTTCTTTTGATGTAGGGTTCCGCAATAGCTTCTATTTTTAAAGCAGTTTGTAATCGAGTTAGCATCCCTTTGTCTTCCAAGGCACCTTGTAATGCCATGCCATTAATTACGGTAGCCAACATCCCCATATAATCCCCTTGCACTCGATCCATTCCGTTGCTAGCACCAGCAACACCTCTAAAAATATTTCCTCCACCAATTACAATTGCAATTTCCACACCTTTGTCATGAATTTGCTTGATTTCATCTGCATATTCGGCCAGAATTTTCGGGTCAATTCCATATTGTCTTTCACCCATTAATGCCTCTCCACTTAATTTTAGAAGTATCCTTTTATATTTCATTCCAGTTTTTATTTTTAAAGTAATGCTATCGCAAACTCAAGTAATTTTTTGTTTGGAGTTGTATTGTTTCAAATTGTGATGCAAATATAAACATTTCCCTATTTTATTTATATGCAAAATATCAAGTTCTGTAACATTTCTTACACTTGAAGTATTTTTGAATTTGTACTTTTGTACAACAAACAAACAAACACCCATGAATTCCATAATTAATAGTAGTATAACCCATAGTATTTCCTATCAAGAATACAGAAATTTAGTTGCTCAATATGCTGCAGAAGGGAAAACTTCTGGGAATACCCAAACTGCAGATTATATCAATTACACCAAATTAAATGAATCGAGAATGTATCGTTTGGATAAAACGTTGCAAGTAATTGATGAAGTAAAAGAGTATTTAGAAAACTTGCAGAGACCCTTTACTTGGCTTGTTCTTGCAGAAACTTGGTGTGGTGATGCTGCTCAAGTAGTTCCTGTAATCAATAAAATGGCTGAAGTTTCCGATAAAATTGATTTGAGAATCCTTCTTCGTGATGAAAATGAAGCCTTAATGAATTTGTTTTTAACTAATGGTACAAAATCGATTCCGAAGTTAATTATGTTGGATAAAAAAACAAATGAAGTTATAGCTGATTTTGGTCCTAGGCCTAAAGGAGCAAAACAACTAATTATTGATTATAAGACCACTCATGGAATGGTTGATGAAACGGCTAAAATTGAATTACAAAAATGGTATTTAGCCGATAAAGGAATTTCTATTCAGAAGGAAATTGTGGCGTTGATGAATGAAGTTGTTTCTCATACTCTTCAGGAGTAATTCCATTATCAATAGTATAATCACCAATTTTTGTGCGGCGTAAAGCGGATAAATAAGCGCCTGAATTTAATGCGTTTCCAAAATCAAAAGCTAGTGATCGTATGTAAGTGCCTTTGCTACATTGTACTCTAAAATCGATTTCAGGTAATGCAATTCTTGTGATTTCAAATTCGTAGATAGTTGTTTTTCTAAAAGCAATTTCAATCACTGAACCAGCACGAGCATGTTCGTACAGACGAATTCCATCTTTCTTTATGGCGGAAAAAACAGGTGGTTTCTGATCAATTTCACCTAAAAATTGTTTAGTCGCTTCTAGAATTAACTCTTTTGTGATATGTTCTGTTGGAAAAGTAGCATCCACTTTTGTTTCCATATCATACGATGGAGTTGTGGCTCCAACAGTTATGGTTCCCGTATATTCTTTGGTTTGTGCTTGAATTTCGGTTATTCTTTTCGTGAATTTTCCCGTGCAAATGATTAGTAAACCTGTTGCTAATGGGTCTAAAGTTCCAGCATGACCTATTTTGAATTTCTTTGGAAGTTCAAAATTTCTTTTTAGAATATATTTTAGCTTGTTCACTGCCTGGAAGGAACTCCAAGTCAATGGTTTGTCAATTAAAATGATTTGACCTTCAAGAAAATCTTCGGAAGTCATTAAAGTACGTCTAATTTTTGAATACAAAAATGAATTACTAAAAGGGCAATTCCAACAATGATTCTATAATATCCAAAAAGTTTAAATCCGTTTTTACTTAAAAAACCAATAAAGCTTTTGATAGCTATTAAAGCTACAATAAACCCAACTACATTTCCTATAATTAAAAAATTAATTTGGTCGTGTGTCAATACAAATCCGTCTTTATAATAATCGTAACATTTTTTCACTGTTGCTCCAAGCATTGTAGGAACAGCTAAAAAGAAAGAGAATTCAGCAGCAGCAGTCCGTGACAATTTTTGTGACATTCCTCCAACAATACTAGCACCACTTCTAGAAACACCTGGAATCATTGCTAAGCATTGGAACAATCCAATTTTGAATGCTGTTAGATAGGATATTTCTTGTTGGGTTGCCACTTCAGTTTTAGTTGAAAACCAATCGTCAACTTTTAATAAGATGATTCCCCCGATTAAAAGAGAGACAGCAACAGTTACTGGGTTTTCTAATAAAGCATCAATTTTTTTGCTGAAAAGCAAAACAAAAACCACGGCAGGAATAAAAGCCACTAATAATTTGAAGTAGAAATCAAAACTTTGAAAGAATCTTTTGAAGTATAAAACCACAACAGAAAGTATCGTTCCTAATTGGATTACAATGGTAAAAAGTTTGGTAAATTCTTCATGTGAAATTCCCATAAAAGAACTCGCAATAATCATGTGACCCGTTGATGAAATTGGAAGAAATTCAGTTATCCCTTCTATAATTGCTAATATAATAGCTTGTAAGTAATGCATTTTTTTAGTGATTAGTGATTAGAGAAAAGTAATAAGCTATTGATAATAAGCGAATAGTTCTTTTTCAAACTATTTACTAATTACTTTTCACTATTTACTCCTTTTTTGCCTTTTTGAAAATAGAATAAATAGTAATTCCAAAACCTATTAATACCACTGTTGGAGCTAATCGAATTCTTCTAAAACTGAACAATTCAGCTTCATTAAAAACTTTCACATTATCACTGCCGCCACCACACATCAAAAGAAACCCAAGAGCAATGACTCCTATTCCAATTAATAAAAATTTATAATTGACTTTGTCAAAAAGGAAATCCGGTTTTTGTTCGTTATTTTTCATAATATCAATAGTCTTTATCTATGTTTTTTAATATAAATCGTCAGTTCTTAAGTTCAAGAAACGTTGTGTAGCAAAGTAGGTTCCAATCCAAGTGATTAAAATTCCTAAGACTAAAACCCCAAGTAAAACAGCAACTGTTAGCAATTGATTTTTGAAAATATCTAAAGCTGGATAGTTTGTTGAAACATAAATTAAAACTCCAATCAAAGCTAATATTGCTAAAACAGAACCAATAACACCTAAAATAATACTTCTTTTGATGAATGGTTTTCTGATAAAAGCTTTTGTTGCTCCAACCATCTGCATTGTTTTTATAATAAATCTATTGGCATAAATGGATAATCTTAATGAACTGTTGATTAATAAAACAGATATAAACGCAAATATTCCACTGATTATCAAAACCCACATGCTTATTTTCTTCACATTATCATTTACCAAAGTGATTAACTGTTTGTCATAAACCACATCAGCAACCATTGAGTTTTTGCGAATTTCACTTTCCACTCTTGAAAATCCTGGGTTGGTTACATAATCTGCTTTCAAATGAATATCGTAAGAGTTGTAAAGTGGATTGGCTCCCAAAAACTCTGTGAAATGTTCTCCAAGGGTTTTTTCATGCTCCTTGGCAGCTTCTTCTTTAGAAATAAATTTGAAATCTTTAGCAAATTTCCCAGCTTTCATTTCCGATTCAAAAGCTTTAAAAATAGTATCGTTTGCTTCGTTTTTAAAGAAAACTGTCATGACGATGTCTTCTTTAAAATTATCTGACAACCTTCTCGAGTTAATGATAAAAAGTCCTAATAATCCTAGTAAAAACAATACTAAGAATACACTCAATACAACCGAAAAATAAGAAGAAATTAATCTTCGTTTTTGAAATTTGTCAAAATTGGATGCCATACATTGTAATTTAAGCCGTAAAAATAATAAAGAATTTGTTTATTCATAGCTTATAACGTTTAAAGTTTTGACTTTAGTATAATAAATGTAAATTTGTCACCGATTAGCGTAAACATTAACTTTCGATTAACTTCCAAGGATTTATCTTAAATTTTTATCAATGTAAATTCTTACGATAATTTT